>NZ_JBEAHS010000015.1:0-33099 GCF_040062505.1 Klebsiella sp. JN_Kp127 | reverse complement strand
GCCGCCACCCGGCACAAAATCGGCTCCGTGCCCGCTGTCCTTGCCCGGCGGCGCTGCGCTTGCGCGGGCCTACTGGCAGTCAGACCCGGACAGGTAGGCCGGGTAAGGCGCAGCCGCCACCCGGCAATAAAATCGCCGCACGTGCTCCATGCCTCTGCGGAGGCATTTTTTACGTCCGTCTGGCAAACCTGACAAATAACCTGGCAAGAGCAAACAAACGCCCCGGCGCCGCGGGCTGGTAGCTTAAGGGTGACAAAGCCGACATTCGCAGCGGCATAAGACAACACAACAATAAGATGAGGTCATCATGGCAAACGGCTTGAAATTTTCCCCTCGTAAAACCGCGCTGGCGCTGGCCGTGGCGGTGGTTTGCGCCTGGCAATCCCCGGTTTTCGCTCACGGCAGCGAGGCGCACATGGTGCCACTGGATAAAACGCTGGAGGCGTTTGGCGCTGACGTGCAGTGGGACGACTATGCGCAAATGTTTACCCTGATAAAAGACGGCGCTTACGTCAAAGTGAAGCCCGGCGCTAAAACCGCGATCGTCAACGGCAAAACCCTTGATCTGCCGGTGCCGGTGGTGATGAAGGACGGTAAAGCCTGGGTCTCCGATACCTTTATCAACGATGTGTTCCAGTCCGGTCTCGACCAGACCTTCCAGGTGGAAAAGCGCCCTCACCCGCTAAACTCGCTCTCGGCGGCGGAAATCAGCGACGCGGTGACCATTGTCAAAGCCGCGCCGGAATTCCAGCCTAATACCCGGTTTAGCGAAATTTCCCTGCATGAGCCGGATAAAGCGGCGGTATGGGCCTTCGCCCTGCAGGGTACGCCAGTGGATGCGCCGCGCACTGCCGATGTGGTGATGCTGGATGGCAAACAGGTGATGGAGGCCGTGGTCGATCTGCAACACAAAAAAATCCTCTCATGGACGCCGATCAAAGGCGCCCACGGCATGGTGCTGCTCGATGATTTCGCCAGCGTGCAGAACATCATCAACGCCAGCAGTGAATTCGCGGCGGTGCTGAAAAAGCACGGGATTACCGACCCTGGAAAAGTGGTCACCACCCCGCTCACCGTCGGCTACTTCGATGGCAAAGATGGCCTGCAGCAGGATGCGCGCCTGCTGAAGGTGGTCAGCTATCTCGATACCGGCGACGGCAACTACTGGGCGCACCCGATTGAAAACCTGGTGGCGGTGGTCGACCTGGAAGCGAAGAAAATCATCAAAATCGAGGAAGGCCCGGTGATCCCGGTGCCGATGGAACCGCGGCCGTATGATGGCCGGGACCGCAACGCCCCGGCGGTGAAACCGCTGGATATTACTGAACCGGAAGGCAAAAACTACACCATTACCGGGGATACCATTCACTGGCGGAACTGGGATTTCCACCTGCGTCTTAACTCGCGCGTCGGGCCCATCCTCTCGACGGTGACCTACAACGATAACGGCAAAAAACGCCAGGTGATGTATGAAGGTTCCCTCGGCGGGATGATCGTCCCCTACGGCGACCCCGACGTCGGCTGGTATTTCAAAGCCTATCTGGACTCCGGCGATTACGGCATGGGCACCCTGACCTCGCCGATTGTGCGCGGCAAAGACGCGCCGTCGAATGCGGTGCTGCTGGATGAAACCATCGCCGACTACACCGGCGCGCCGACCACCATCCCGCACGCTGTCGCCATCTTCGAGCGCTACGCCGGGCCGGAATATAAGCACCTGGAGATGGGCAAGCCCAACGTCAGTACCGAGCGCCGGGAGCTGGTGGTGCGCTGGATCAGCACCGTCGGCAACTACGACTATATCTTTGACTGGGTATTCCACGACAACGGCACCATCGGTATCGACGCCGGCGCCACCGGGATTGAGGCGGTGAAAGGCGTGCTGGCGAAGACCATGCACGACCCCAGCGCCAAAGAGGATACCCGCTACGGAACGCTGATCGACCATAATATTGTCGGCACCACCCACCAGCATATCTATAACTTCCGTCTCGACCTCGACGTGGACGGCGAAAACAACACCCTGGTGGCGATGGACCCGGAGGTGAAGCCCAACACCGCCGGCGGCCCGCGCACCAGCACCATGCAGGTGGATCAGTACACGATTGACAGCGAACAGAAAGCGGCGCAGAAATTCGACCCGGGCACGATTCGCCTGCTGAGCAACACCAGCAAAGAGAACCGCATGGGCAACCCGGTCTCTTACCAGATCATCCCTTACGCCGGCGGCACCCATCCGGCGGCGACCGGCGCCAAATTCGCCCCGGACGAGTGGATCTACCATCGTCTGAGCTTTATGGATAAACAGCTGTGGGTGACGCGCTACCACCCGAGCGAACGCTATCCGGAAGGCAAATACCCCAACCGCTCCGCTCACGATACCGGGTTAGGCCAGTATGCGAAGGACGATGAGTCGCTGACGCACCAGGATGACGTGGTGTGGATCACCACCGGCACCACCCACGTGGCGCGGGCTGAAGAGTGGCCGATCATGCCAACCGAATGGGCGCACGCCCTGCTGAAGCCATGGAACTTCTTTGACGAAACGCCGACCCTCGGCGAGAAGAAACAGTAATCTTAACCCACGGTGAAATCGAGCAGGATTTTACCGCCTCTTCCCGGCTGGCCGGCGGCGGCAATCGCCTCCCGCCAGTCGTTCAACGCCACCCGCCGGGCCGGCGGTTGCGTGGTCGTCGGCAGCCGTTGCCAGATTTCGTCGAACGCCGCCCGCCATGCCGCCACGCTGAGGCCAGGCAGCGCCTCCCGCAGATGAAACTTGCGCACCGCCGCGCTGGCGCGCGTCTGGATCAGCGGCCGTCCGGATAATAAGCCATAGGAGATCAGGGTCGATGACGCGGGCAGCACCGACAACAGCGTGTTCCCCAGCTCCCCGCCCACCGCGTCAAACACCAGATCGCTGTGCTGGCTGACCTTCTCCACCAGCGCCCGGTCGGCCTCAAGGATCGGATAGATCCCGGCCTGCTCCAGACGCGCCCGATGCTGCGGCGAGCGAATAATCCCGCTTACCGAACGGGCGCCCATGGCCAGCGCCCACTGCCCCAGCAGGCTGGCGCAAGAGGAGGCGGCGGCGGTCAGCACGATCTGTTTCCCGGCAACCGGCCAGCGTCTGAGCATCAGCATCGCGGTCAGCGGATTGATATACCCGCGGGCGGCCAGCAGATCGTCCACCGCCGCGGGAACCGGCACCAGCCAGGTCTCATCCAGATCGATAAACCGCTGCCAGGTGCCGCCCCCGCGCAGGGGCAGCACCCGCTGGCCCGCGGTCAGCCGGCTGCCGAACGGCGCGGCGACCACCTCGCCAAGGCCTTCGTAGCCGGGCACGGCCGGCAGTCGGGTACGGTGGCGATAGGCGCCGGTAATGGGGATCAGATCTGAGGGATTCACCGGGGCATAGCGCATCCTGACCCGCACCCGTCCGCCGGCCAGCGGCGCCAGCGGGGTGCGTTTCAGCGATAGCACCGCGGCCGGCGGACCGTAGCGGTCATAAACAATGGCGTCATTGAACATCGACAGGCTCCAGACAACGAAAGGCGGGATCATAGCAGATCCCGTCCGCAGCCGCTTACGCCGGTGGCCAGACCTGGGGGAACAGTGGCGAATCCAGCGGGTCGCCGTCCCGCAGAGTCAGTTCGGGGAACGGCGGCGAGGTCACGCCGCCGCGGTCGGCAAACGCGGCGTCATCCCCCACCCAGCGGGCGGAGAAGACCCGTCGCGCCCGCGCCCCGGGGTTGCCGCGGGCGCCATGGACGGTGCGAAAATGGAAGGCCACCGCGTCCCCCGGCTCCAGCGCCCAGCTGACGATATCGTACTCATCCTCATGGGCGTCGATATCCGGCAGCGCGCTGAACCGGGTGTGTTCGTAGAGCTTTGTGCCATTGAAGCGGGTGGGACTGTACTCCGCCTCCCAGCGATGCGACCCGCGAATGCAGCGCAGCGAGGTGGCTTCCGCTACCGGGTCCAGCGGGATCCAGAAGCTGACGTTTTGCCGGCCGGAGACGCAATAGTACGGCTGATCATGATGCCAGGGGGTGACCGTGCTGCCTCCGGCGGGTTTGACCAGCGTATGCTCATGGAAAAATTTCGCCGTCTGCGACTGCATCAGCGCAGCGGCGATCTCCGCGGCCGCCGACTGGAAGACAAACTCGCTAAACGCCGGGATCCGCGACCAGTTACAGTAATCCTGAAAGAAAGGCGGCGAGCCATCTTTGGGGATCACCGTGCGCGCATGACCATATTCGCTGGGGCTGGCCATCAGCGCCGTGACCCCCTCGGCGAGGCGCTCAACCCAGGGGGTAAAAACGCCCTTCAGTAATACCACGCCATCCGCCTGCCAGCGGTCGACAGTCGCTTGATCGATATGGGGAGAGTGTTGATTGTGCATCGCTTGGGTTCCTGTGTGGGTGGATCAGGTAAGCGGTTCTGCGGGCTCGGCGCGCATCCAGGCGCACAGCTGGCCCAGCATCGTCATACAGCGTTCGGTCTGGTCGATGCTGATGTACTCATCGGCCTTATGGCCCTGGGCCATGCTGCCCGGCCCGCAGACCAGGGTCGCGACGCCCATCTCATCGAACAGCCCCCCTTCGGTGCCGAACGCCACGGTGGAAAACCGATCGCTGCCGCACCACTGCGCCAGCCAGCGGGCGAAGTCGGACTGCGGATCGCTGAGCAGCGGCGGGTAGTGGCTCAATAGCTGAAACTGGATGTCGCTCTCACCGCCGACCCGGCGCATCTCCGGCAGCAGCCGGCGGCGGGCGTAGGCCGCCAGCGCCTCGGTGACCGCTTCAGGACGCATCCCCGGCAGGTAGCGGATCTCAAAATCAAAGCGGCAGGACTGCGGGACGATGTTCAGCGCGGCGCCGCCCTGAATGGTGCCCACCTGCAGAGTGCTGAAGGGCGGCGAGAAGCGGCTGTCCTGCTGCCGGGCCAGACCCGCGCCCAGCCGATCCAGGCGGTTAATCAGCCTGGCCGCGTAGCGGATGGCGTTCACGCCCTGTGGGGCATAGGCCGAATGGCAGGCCTGGCCCTCGATGCAGCAGCGCATGGCCAGTTTGCCTTTATGACCGAACACCGGCTGCATCTCCGTCGGCTCGCCGATGAGGCACAGCGCCGGTTTCTCCGGCGAGGCCTGCAGAAACGCCGCCAGGCTGCGCACGCCGAGACAGCCGACCTCTTCATCATAGGAGAAGGCCAGATGCAATGGCATCCGCAGCGGCGCCGTCAGAAAGTCATCCACTGCCGCCAGCACGCAGGCGAGAAAGCCCTTCATATCGGCGCTGCCGCGGCCGTAGTAGCGGCCATCGCGCTCGGTCAGGCTAAACGGCGGCACGCTCCAGTCCTGCCCGTCCACCGGGACCACGTCGGTGTGGCCCGAGAGCATCACCCCGCCGCCGCCGGACGGCCCCAGCCGGGCGTAGAGATTGGCCTTACCGCCCGACGGGTCATAAAAGCGGCGGGACGCCACGCCGCGGGCGGCGAGAAAATCGGCGATCCAGTCGATCATCGCCAGGTTCGAATGGCGGCTGGTGGTATCAAAGGCCAGCAGCGCGGCAAGGATCGCTCCCGGCGTGTTATTCATCGCCAGGCACGCCATAGGCCGGCGCCTCGCGCGGGTCGAGCGCCCGGGTAATATAGGCCTCCATTTGCGGCTCCCACGCCAGCCACAGCTGCTCAAGGGCCGCCAGCGGATCCGCCTCCGCCCAGTCAATGCGCAGGTCGACCACCGGCCACGGGTAATCATCCACCACCTTCACCGCCGCCGAGTGGACCGGGCCGGCCTCGCCCCCGGCGACGATCCCGGCGCGCAGCCCGGCCAGCAGCCGGCTGGCCAGCTCACCGGTGGCGGCCTCAAAGGCGCCCACCATCGCGGCGATCACGCCCTGACTGGCCAGCATATTGCCCGCCGCCACGCAGTTATCCCCCGCCAGGGCGCCGCCGATCCCGAGGGTGAACTCCCCGCTGAACACCGCTGTGTCGCCGTTGGCGTCAATCGCCGCGACCTGGCGATATTCACGGAAGCGATCCTCCGCCAGAGCCTGTTTCATGGCCTGCTCAACGCTGGCCCCCGCCTCGATCGCGCTGAGGATCTGCGGCCCCAGCGACGGCAGGGTAATATTCTGGCTGGAAACCGCCCCCACGCCGGGCAGCAGCCACGGACAGCGCGACCCGACGGCCATGCTCGATGAACTAATGGCGATGCCCAACTGACCCGTTTCCGGGCAGCGGGCGGTAAGGGAGAGGGTCATTCTGTCGCCTCCCCCTGCCAGTCGTCGGGGATCACCGCCGTGACGTCAATCTCCATCAGCCACTGCGGCTGCGCCAGGGCCGACACCACCACCCCGGTGGAGATGGGGAAGACCCCTTTCAACCATTTGCCCACCTCCTGATAGACCGGCTCGCGATAGCGGGGGTCGATCAGATAAGTGGTGGTCTTGACGATATGCGAGAGGTCGCTGCCGGCCTCTTTCAGTAGCTGTTCGACATTCTTCATCGCCTGCTCCGCCTGGGCCCGCGGGTCGCCGAGGCCGATCAGGTTGCCGGCGAAATCGGTGCCGACCTGGCCGCGAACGTAGACGGTATTCCCCGCCCGCACCGCCTGGCACAGATCGTTATTCAGCGCCTGGTTCGGGTAGGTCTCTTTGGTGTTAAACATGCGAATACGGGTATGGGTTGGCATCAAAGCACTCCTTCAGGAATCGGTTATCAGGACGGCTGGTAGCGCTGATACTGGCGCTGAATGGCGATCTGGTCGGCAATATATTTGGCATCGTGCCAGACGCCCCAGATAAAGGTGGACCCGCGCCGCGACAGCCACGGCAGGCCGAGGAAATAGACCCCCGGCTCCGTCGACACGCCGCGGTGATGCTGCGGCCGCTGCGCGTCATCGAAGGCGTTGACCTTCAGCCAGCGATAATCGGTGGTATACCCGGTCGCCCAGATGATGGCGCCGATCCCGGCCTCGGCCAGGTCGAGGCTAAGCAGCGGGTCGCTGACGCAGGCCGGGTCGGGCAGAAAGTCACGGGCGGAGGGCTCTTCGGGCAGATCCAAACCGTTGCGCGCTACCCAGTCGTCGGCGGCGTCGAGCAGCGCAAGATAGGAGGCATCGCCGCGGCGGATATTCTCCGCCAGGTCGGGGTGGAACAGCGCCCTGGCGCCGTCAAAGCCGCGGGTCTGCCCCACCAGGGTGACCCCCTGATGCGCCAGCTGGCGAAAATCGACGGTATGGCCGCCGCGCGCGCCGCTCACCGCGATAGTGACATGCTCTTTCCCCGGCGCATTGGCCGCGGCGTCCCACATCCCCAGCACGCCGAGCCACCAGCAAAAATCGCGCTGGCGATAGCGACGCGGCGGCCGGTCGTGCGCCCCCACCGACAGCCACACCGCGCGTCCGGCACGCTGTAGCTCATCGGCAATCTGCACGCCGGAGGATCCGGCCCCCACCACCAGCACGCCGCCCTCCGGCAGCTGCTGCGGATTAAAATAGTGCGCCGAATGGAGCTGCTGAATAGCCTCACTCTGCGGGGCGATGGCCGGGATCGTCGGGCGCTGAAAGGGTCCGGTAGCCGCCACGATCCGCTGCGCCTCAATTACCCCCTCGGAGGTGTCGACACGAAAGCCCGGCCGCCCGGCGAGGCGTTCGGCGCTGTACACTTCCACCCCGGTGCGGATCGGCGCATTGAAGCTGCGGGCATAGGCGGCAAAATAGTCCGCAACCTGCTCTTTGCCGACAAAGCTGTCCGGCGGGCAGTCAGGGAACACCATCCCCGGAAACCGATCGTGCCAGGCCGGGCCGTTGGCCACCAGCGAATCCCAGCGCCCGCTGCGCCAGGCCTGGGCAATACCCTGTTTCTCCAGCACCAGATGGGGGATATCCAGCCGGGTCAGATGCTCGCTCATGGCGACGCCCGCCTGCCCCGCGCCGACCACCAGGGTATCGATCTCGGTTATCTGTTCAGTCATTTCTCTATCCTTCAAGCACAGTTGCCGACGAGGTCGCCGGAATTGACGGCTTTCAGGTTATTTAACTGTGACGAATTGGTAAAATATTATAAAACGATCGACTGAATAGAATTTTACGAGGCTGAGTGGCGACAGAAAAAATAACGCCTGCCGGATCGACAGGCATTATTTCAGCCGTGAGAGGGGGTTAATTCGATACTGCGACAATAATCCATAAACAGTTGCGTCGGCCGCGTCGGCTCATTATTAGCGAGGTGCGCCATAATTAAGGTTGAGGCGGGCATGTCGTCGGCAATATCCCGCTGCACCACCCTTTCGCCATCGTAGGTCATATCGCAGCAGGGCCGGGTGACCAGCACCGAAAAACCGAGCCCCTGGCCGACCATACAGCGCACCATTTCGATAGAGGGGGAGCTGTAAGCCACTTCCGGGTGATAGCCTTTTTCCTTAAAGATGGAGATGAAATAATTTTTACTCGGGACCGCGTCGAGGAGGATCATCGGCTCGCGACTCAGCTCCTGCAGCGTCACCTGCGCCTTTTGCGCCAGCGGATGCGCGGCGGGCAGCAGCGCGTAGGGTTTATGCGGAGCATTAAGCCGCTCTTTATTGATCGAGTGGCCGAGCTCCAGATCGTAGACCAGCGCCAGGTCGAAGCGGCCGCGGTGCAGGCCATGCATCAGCTCATGCTGTTCGCCGTCATACAGATGCAGCGTAATTTCCGGATAGCATTTCTTAAACCCGGCCACCAGCTTCGGCATATACAGCGGGGCCACCGACTCAAAGCAACCGATGGAGATCATGCCAGAAACCAGCTCTTTATCCGCTCGCGAATTCTGCTCAAATTCCCACGACAGGCGCAGCAGCTCCTTCGCTTTATCGTAGATCCGCCGACCGCTGGAGGTGAGCGAGACGCCCTGCGCGTGGTGGCGAATAAACAGCTGCTGGTCGAAGGTGCTCTCCAGATTCTTAATGGCAATGGAAATTGACGGCTGCGCAATGTGCAGCTGGCGGGAGGCCTCGGCGATACTCTCCGTCTCCACCACGGTGACGAAATATTTGAGCTGCTTCAGGGTAAATCGGTTCATAGCATCACCATTGATAAAATATGGTCCGGCGCACGCGGGGAATAGTTTTCCTCTAAGTCCCAAGCAATCCGCGTGCCACCCGAGAAGAATGGCGGCGCATTGCCCGCCAGGGGGCGATATTATTTTTTCTCCTCCCGCGCCGGCGCGGTTTATTTCCCCGCTTGCACCATCATGCATCACGCTGCACATTGAGCAGGCAGCGGTCGCCCCAGTTTCGCGCAAAATAACCTGTCTGCATAAAATGGCGTTATTAAATTACAGCTATTGTTTTTAAATTGTTTACGCAAAGTATCCTGATAATCACTTTAAATTCCATATCGTTAATAACGCTGTATAGTTTTTTTAAACTTAAAGACCAAAAATTTACTAATTGCCTCTGAAAGCATCCTGCCAGCATAGTGTATTCGCACGATGAACACCGGCGGCTCCCCATTAATGCACAGCCGAGCCGCTTTCATTTAGGTTAATTATGACGAGTGAAATAGCCCATGACGTTTAACTGGAACTACATGTTAAGTCTGCTCAGCGATGCCGATTTTTGGTGGGCCACCTGGACCGTCATTAAATTAAGTCTGCTGACCTGGGGCTGCAGTATTGTGCTCGGATTTATTCTGGCGCTGGCTAAACAGTCGCCGCGCGGCTGGTTATCCACCCCTGCCCGGCTGTATATCTGGTTATTTCGCAGTATGCCGCTGCTGGTCCTGCTGATTTTTGTCTACAACATGCCGCAGGCGCTGCCCTCCTTCGCGCCGGTGCTGAACGACCCCTTCTGGGCCGGCCTGCTGGCGATGGTCCTCAGCGAAGCGGCCTATATCGCCGAGATCCATCGCGGCGGGCTGCTTTCCATCCCCCGCGGGCAGAGTGAAGCCGCGCGGGCCCTGGGTTTGCGCTACGCCGGGATCCAGTGGCGGGTGATCATTCCCCAGGCGCTGCGCGTCGCCCTGCCGGCGCTGGCCAATGAGTATATCGCCATCGTGAAGCTCAGTTCGCTGGTGTCGGTGATCTCCCTGACCGAAATATTGATGGTCGGCCAGCAGCTCTACTCGCAGAACTTTCTGGTCATGGAGACCATGACCGCCGTGGCGTTTTATTACATCTTTATCGTCACGGTGTTCGATTTTCTGCTGAAACGGCTGGAGAACTACCTCGATGTCACCCGACGCGACACCGCCCGGCCGGTGGATGCCGAGATGCAGCAGTTGGCGACCGCCCGCCGCCCGGCGATGGCGCGCAGCGTCTCCCAGGGCCATGAGCCGGCGCTGCAGGCCTCTAAGCTGCATAAGGCCTACAACAACGTCGAAGTGCTGGGGGCGGTGAGCCTGCAGATCCAGCCCGGCGAAGTGGTGTCGGTCATCGGCCCGTCGGGCTCGGGAAAAACCACCCTCATTCGCCTGCTGAACGGTCTTGAGCAAATCGACAACGGCGAAATTCAGATTAACGGCCAGCCCTTTATTCATCTCGACCGTCAGGGGCAGCAGAAGCCGCGCTTTATGGAGAATGCCGAACATCGCCTGAACATCGGCATGGTGTTCCAGAGCTTCAACCTGTTCCCGCATCTGACCGTGTTCGGCAATCTGCTGCTGGCCCCGCGCTATCACCATCTGGCAAGCGACGCGGAGCTGCGCCAGCACGCCTGCGAGCTGCTGCACAAGGTGGGCATGCTGGAACACGCCTGGAAGTATCCGCACCAGCTCTCCGGCGGTCAGCAGCAGCGGGTGGCAATCGCCCGCGCCCTGATGATGCGTCCGCAGATCATGCTGTTCGATGAGCCCACCTCGGCGCTGGATCCGGAAAAAGTGAATGAGGTGCTGCAGGTTATCGAATCCCTGGCCCATGAAGGCATCACGATGGTTATCGTCACCCACGAGATGAACTTCGCCTTCAAAGTGTCTGACCGGATCGTGTTTATGGAGAAAGGCCGGGTGGTGTGCGATGACACGCCGCAGGCGATGCGCAGCGGGCAACACCCGCGGGTCGAGGCCTTTCTGAAAGATGTTTCTCTGGCTTAACTATCGGGACGTGAAGAGGAAAAACTATGATTGCGCAGTGGCAAATTGAGCAGTTTCATCAGCAGGGTTATCTGGTGGTCGAAGGGGTGCTTTCCGCCGCCGACATCGCCACTCTGCAGAGCGATTTTGACGGCTGGGTCGAGGAGAGCCGCCGCCACGCGTCGGCGTGGGGGGAAACCCTCGACGGGCGGCCGCGCTTCGATATCGAGCGCGACCATGCTCCCGACCATCCGTCGCTGCGCCGGGTCGCCTCCCCGACGGAGATCTCCGAGGCGTATCGCCATACTGCGCTCAACTCGCGGATGGCGACCATCGCCGCGCAGCTGATCGGCGGCAGCGGCACCCGCTTTCACCACAGCAAAATTAACTCCAAGCTGCCGCACACCGCCACCGAGGTGAAATGGCATCAGGATTTCCTCTTCACCCCGCACAGCAATGACGACATCATCACCGCCCTGCTGATGGTCAGCGAGGTGACTCCGGAGAATGGCCCGCTCAACGTGGTGCCGGGCAGCCATGAGGGGCCGCTGTGGTCCCACTGGCAGGAGGGGCGCTTCACCGGAGCGGTGGATGACGAGGTGGTGACGGCTCACTGCCAGCAGCCGCAGGCCTGTTTTGGCCCGGCGGGCTCAGTCTGCTTTATGCATACCCGCCTGCTGCACGCCTCCAGCCCCAACGAAACCGCCCTGCCGCGCACCCTGTTCATCAGCGTCTACGCCGCCGAGGATGCGCTGCCCTTCGGCGAAAACCCGCTGCCGAGCCGCCATGCCGGCCAGCTGGTGGCCGGGGAAGAGAGCGGTCTGGTGCGCAGCACCGATAACCAGCTTCGTCTGCCGCAGAAGCCGCGCGGCGCTTCGTTTTTTGTTCAGCAGGCCGGTGCCGATCGCGCCAGCATGTAATTCGCCCACACTCCGGAGGTTTTATGACACGCTTTTTCGCACCACGCCCGCTGGCTCTGCTGCTCTGCGCAGCGGGGGCTCTGACATCCCTGAACGCGCTGGCCTTCCAGCAAAGCGGCAAGATCACCGCCGGTTCGGACATGACCTTTTTCCCTTACGAGTATATGGAGAACAATAAGCCGGCGGGGTTTGATATTGAACTGCTCGACGGCCTGGCGAAGAGCATGGGCCGCGAGGCGGTGAATATCGATACCCGCTTCCCCAACCTGATCCCCGGGCTGCAGGGCGGGCGCTTCGATATCACCAACTCGTCGATGTACATTACCGCCGAGCGCCTGAAGGTGATCGACATGGTGCCGTACCTGAAAAGCGGGGAAGCGATCCTCGCCCGTAAAGGGAGCGACTATCAGCCAAAGACCCCGGAAGACTTCTGCGGGCATAAAATCGGCTCGATGGGCGCCACCTCGTGGCTGGCGCAGTTGCAGAAGCTTTCCGCCGACTACTGCGTGAAGAAGGGGCTGAAGCCGATTGCGCTGAGCGTCTATACCACCGACCCGCAGACCACCCAGGCGCTGCTGTCGCGCGCAGTGGATGCGCAGATCACCGACGCCGCCGTGGCGCGCGGGGTGGTGGAAAAGCTGGGCGACCGGGTGGTGATCGCCTCTGACACCCTGATCTATCCGGTGCTGAACGGCTTTGGCGTTAAAAAAGGCAACACTGAGGTGAAAACCGCCCTTGAAGAGGCGCTGAAAAAATACAGCACCACGCCGGAATACGCCGCCCTGCTGAAGAAATATCACTTCCAGGCGCCGACGGCAGAGGATCTGCAGACCCTGATGCCAAAAGCGGAGTAATGCCCATGCGCGATACCGATGAAGAGCAGATCCGCATCGACCTGGCGGCCACCTTTCGCATCATTGCCCATCTTGGCATGCATGAGGCGGTGGCCAACCATTTCAGCGCCGCGCTCTCCGCCGACGGGAAGACGTTTTTACTGAACCCGAAGTGGAAACACTTTTCGCGCATCCGCGCCAGCGATCTGCTGGTGCTGAACGCCGATGATGAAAGCTGCGCCGCGCGCCCTGACGTCGATGCCACCGCGTGGGCTATTCACGGGCAGATCCATCAGCGGCTGCCGGACGTGCGGGTGGTGCTGCATCTGCACCCGGTGTACACCACCAGCCTCGCCTGTCTGGCGACGCCGCAGATCCTGCCCATCGACCAGAACACGGCCCGCTATTTTAACCGGGTCGCCGTCGATACGCTGTACGGCGGGATGGCGGACACCGCGGCAGAAGGGGCCCGGCTGGCGGGGCTGCTGGCGGATAAACGCCGTCTGCTGATGGGCAACCACGGGGTGCTGGTGACCGCCCCGACCATCGGCGAAGCGTTCGACGATATCTGGACCCTCGAGCGCGCCTGTCAGATCCTGATCACCGCCTGGTCAACCGGCCAGCCGCTGAAGGTGCTGTCAGACGCGGTGGCGGAAAAAACCGCCCAGGACTGGGAGAAGATTGCCGATTTCTCCCGGCAGCACTTTGCCGAGATGAAGCAGTTGATGATCGACCTCGATCCCTCCCTGGTGGACTAACCCCGCGCCAGCCCGGGTCAGCCCGGGCCATCGCTGGCCGCCGCCAGCAGCGGCACGATGATATCGCTGAGCGGCGTCGGTATGCCGTGCTGACGCCCGCGACGCTGCACCACCCCGTTACGAATATCCCACTCCAGCGGTCGGCCATGCAGGCGATCGATCAGAATAGAGGTGCTCAGGTCGGCAGGCGCCCGATGAAAACCGGCGATGATCTCCTCCGGCACGCTGTCGCTCAGGACGGCTCCTTCCGCCCGCGCCACCTGCAGGCATTCGCGCAAATAGGCCAGTCCGAGAGCGGTGATCTCCTCCCGGGCGAACATCCCGGCGCGTCGTCCGGTCAGCACCATCAGTCCGGCGACGGCGTTCTGCAGCAGTTTACGCCAGGCCACGGTGGTAAAATCGGCCGCCAGCTCCACCGCGCAGCGGGTTCCCGCCAGCGCCTGCTGCACCCGCCCCGCCCCCGGCAGGTCCGGCAGCGTCAGTCGCGGCGCGGCGCGCAGCCAGACGGAAGCATCGGCGTCGCGCTGCGCCGGAAACCAGACCACCGACGGCAGCACCGTCGCGCCGCCGGTCAAAGGGGCAAACTGCTGGCGCTGCTCGACGCCGTTTTGCAGCACGCATACCACGGTGTCCGGCGAACACAGGGCCGTCAGCCAGGGGGCGATGGCCTCAGTCTGGGTGGCCTTCACCGCGACAAACACCAGGTCGAAGGGGGCGGCTATCGCCGTTGGGTCGGTAAGCACCGGGCCGGGCACCACGATCTCACCCTCATCAGTGCGCAGCACCAGCGACGTATGGGCAGTGCGCCCGCAAACCACCGGCGCCCTTCCCACCGCAAACAGGGCGGCGGCGATAGTCGTGCCGATGGCGCCGGGACCAATTAGTGCAACCTCAGGAAATGCTGTCATGCCGAAGACCTCCTCATCATTCACCGCCCTGCGCGGGCAAAGATTGCCCTCCACAGTAGCGAGAAAGCGCGGAGGTCGGCAAGCGGGATGTCGGGAAAAGCGATGCGCCTTCCCCGACGGAGGGCTAGTAACGCACGCAGACCGATTTGGTTTCGCACCAGCCGTCGAGCCAGTCCGGGCCGAAATCGCGACCGGTACCGGACTGCTTCATGCCGCCGAACGGCAGGTTGGCGTCAATCAGGGTATGGCTGTTGACCCACACCGTCCCGGCCTGCAGGCGGTCGGTATAGTTGAGAGCCTGGGTCAGGTCGCGGGTCCAGACGCTGGCGGTCAGGCCGAAATCGCTGTCGTTGGCCAGGCGCAGCGCCTCCTCCCCGTCAGCCACCCGCACCAGGTTCACCACCGGGCCAAACACCTCCTCGCGGGTAAGGCGCAGCCCGGCGTCCGGGTTGACCACCAGCGTCGGCGGAATATAGTACCCCCCGGCATCCGGCCCGGCGCTGCCGCTGATAAGCTCCGCCTTCTGCTGGCGGGCCTCTTCGAGGTAGGCCGCCACCTTGTCGCAGTGGGCACGGGAGACCACCGGGTTGATCTGCGCCGTCTCCTGCATCCCCGGTCCCACCTGCAGCGATTTCACCGCCTGCTCGAAACCGCTGACCAGGGTGTCAAACAGCGGCGCTTCAATGTAGATCCGCGAACTGGCGGCGCAGACCTGTCCCTGGTTGAGGAAGCTGCCGGTCATCAGCCCCTCAATGACCCACTGGGGATCGGCGTCTTTGAGCACAATCGCCGGGTTCTTGCCGCCCAGCTCCAGCGTCACGCGGGTCAGTCGGTCTGCGGCCACCCGCGCAATCTGTTTCCCGGTGGCCGTCGAGCCGGTAAAGCTCACCTTCGCCACCTGCGGATGTGAGGTCAGCGCCGCGCCGCAGCCGGCACCGCTGCCGGTGACCACGTTGAACACCCCGTCAGGAATGCCCGCCTGGGTCGCCAGCTCCGCCACCCGCAGCAGGGTCAGCGGGGTGGTTTCCGAGGGTTTGATGACGATCGAACAGCCCGCCGCCAGCGCCGGCATCACCTTCCACATACCGATCATCAGCGGGAAATTCCACGGAACGATGCCCGCCACGACCCCCACCGGCTCTTTTTTGGTCCACGCCTGGTAACGGGCCCCTTGCGGGAACGGGATCGAGACGTCCAGCGTCCGGCCGCTGATTTTGGTGGTCAGCCCCGCCGTGTAGCGCATCCAGTTCAGGGTGCAGCCGACCTCGAAGGCGCGGGAAATGGCGATGGATTTACCCTGCTCAAGGGTCTCCAGCTGCGCCAGCTCCTCGCCGTGCGCCTCCACCAGATCGGCAAAGCGCAGCAGGATGCGCTCACGGTCGGCCGGGGTGCGACCGGCCCAGCGGCGATCGACGAAGGCGCGCCAGGCGGACATCACCGCCCGGTCGACATCCGCCGGGCTGGCGTCGGCGGTGGTGGCGATCGCCTGCCCGGTGGCCGGATCCCAGACGGTTAACCGGTTTTCGCTCTGCGCGGCGCAGGGAGCGCCGTCGATATACAGGCCATGCTGACGGTCTAAAAACTGCTGGACGCTGGCAAGCAGCGCTATCTGAGAGGTGGACATACCCTTTCCTTATTCTTCGCGGATAGTGCTTTCAGTCTATGTCCGGTTGGCGGCTGGCGCTTTTTTCTCTGTGACATTCGTTTGCGCCGCTGTGACAGTCGCCGCAATTCCGTCGCCTGCCCTGACAGAAATGTGCCGCAGGTAATAGTTCTTTCATATACCCGCCATCGCGCCCTTGCCTGAGGCGGCATAAATGCAACAATGCAGAAACATTATTATTACAGGAGAACGGCGAATGATGACCACGGCTGAGGGGGGGCTGGCCTACCAGCGCTGGCTGGCGACGATCAATCAGGTCTGCGGCCATTTCGCCGCCCGGCCGCTGGAGGGACGCTTTCACGGCGACATTGACGCCCGCTACGCCGGCAGTCTCAAGGTCAGCACGGTCACCGCCGCCGGCGTCAATCTCTACCGCACGCGCAATGAGATCAAACGCGATAACGACGCCTGGTTCTATACTGTGTTTCAGCTCGCCGGCGAAGCAGTGATCGAACAGGACGATCGCCAGGTGACCCTGGCGGCGGGGGATATCACGCTGATCGACGCCGCCCGCCCGTGCTCTATCGTCTGGCAGCAGACCTCGCGTCAGGCTTCGCTGTTGCTGCCGCGCCAGCGGGTGGCGCCGACGGGCGAGATCGCCACCGCCTGCCGGCTGGACAAGTCTCTGCCGATGGTGCAGCTCAGTCAGCGCCTGCTGCTGGAGAGTATGGGCGGCACGACGCTCTCCGCCAGCGAGAGTGAGGCGGCGCTGGACGCGATCGCCTGCCTGTTGCGCCCGGTGCTGCGCCAGCGCGAGCCGACCCCGTCCCGGCGGGACCAGCAGTTTCAGAAGATCATTGCGTTAATCGACGCGTCCATTCAGTCGGAACACCTGCGGCCGGAGTGGTTGGCCAGCGAGACGGGAATGTCGGTGCGCAGCCTCTACCGGCTGTTTGCCGACAAAGGGCTGGTAGTGGCGCAGTATATTAAGAACCGGCGGCTGGATCTGTGCGCCCGGGCGTTACAGAACGTCCATGACGACGAAAAGCTGGCGGGGATCGGCTACCGCTGGGGCTTCAGCGACCACAGCCATTTCTCCACCGCCTTTAAGCAGCGCTTCGGCGTCTCGCCGGGCGAATACCGTAAGCGCTGCCGCTAACTATTTGCGCAGCCACTGGCCGTTCAGCCCCTGAACGTACTCGCCGGGCTGAGCGCGGGCCACCAGCTTCTGTCCGGCCATTTTCGCTACCTCATCCACCGGCAGATTGTTGTCATCCGCCAGCTGCTGGTAGCTTTCACTGCGCGCGGCGTTAATCTGCTTCACCAGCGCCAGCGTCTCTTTATCCTGACGCAGCGGCGCCAGATAGCCGTTCAGCGTCTCCCCCACCCGCCCCTGCTGGCGCGCTTCGTTCAGGGTCAACGCCAGCGCGGGCGCGCTGAGCAGAGTCAGCGCCAGCGCCGCGGTTAACAGTCGTTTTCTCATCGTCGCCTCAGAACAAATCGCTGCGGGATTTCAGCAGGTTTTCCACATCCTTATCGACCTTGATATGGATCTCATGCTCAATTTTGACATTCATATTGATGGTGATGGGCTCTTTCGACGCCGCAATTTCGATACGCGGCGTACAGCCGGCGAGCAGCATCGACGCCACTATGGCCAGTAACAGCTTCTTCATTTAGGTTCCTTACATGTCTTACCGTCCGTACAGCGCCGCACGGGCAGCGTGGCATTTTGCTCAAGCCACGCCTGTAAATTGTCGCCGAAGCGTAAACTGCGCCACAGATCGAAAATATTCTCCTCATGAGCGTAGTTTAAATGCACGGTACTGCTTTTCCCGTCCACCCGGCTGGTGCCGTTGATGGCGGCCTTAAGCGTCAGCACGCCCAGATTGTTGAGGTTAATCTGCGTCGATGAACGGGAGATCTCCATATAGCGCAGCCAGTTGATCGCCGCCCCGGCGGAGACGTTGTCCGCCACCAGCGCATCGGCGGTATCTTTGTCGAGCCGCAGCGTCATCGGTCCGTCATTGCGCAACCAGCCGTCGTGGATAATCCATTGATTGTTCTCCAGCCACAGCGGCAGCGCGCCGCTCACCGCCCCGGACATGGCGAACTGCTTCACCTTGACCGCGCTGGTCAGTTCGCTGCTGGAGATGTGCTGCAGACGGATCAGCGCCGGGTCGCGCTGCGGCATGCGCAGCTGCAGCAGGGTCAGCTTGCCGCCTAACAGGTCGACGCTGACGTCGCTAAGCTGCAGCGGATTGGCCTCGCTCCATGGCCAGGTGCCCTGCAGGTCCGCCGTCAGGTTGCGCGCGGTGACCTGGTTGACGATTTCGCCAATGCGCAGGGAGACCGGACGGCGGGTGCCCAGCTGCCAGTGGCCATCGCTGAAGCGGAACGGCAGAACGAAGTCGACGCCATTGATCTGGTTATCCGGCATCCAGGCGCTGCCGCCCTTCAGGACGCCATGGCCGCCCGCCTCAAATCCCTGCCCGGCTGCCGCCGAGAAGGCCACCTGCGCATAGAGACTGCCTTCGCGCAGGTTCATCTTCCAGTCCGGCGGCACCAGCGGCTGGAATACCGTCAGCGACTGTTTAGGCCACCAGGCCTGGCCGCGCAGCCGTTCGCCATCCCAGCGCCCGGTCAACCGCACCGGGCCAATGGTATCGGCGTGCAGCGCGCCGGTGAACTGGAACCACGTCGGATCCCGGCCGTCGAGAGCGAATTTCAGCGTCGACGCCGGGAGATAGCTGCCGCCGGAGAAGGTGGTTTTTGCCGCATCCAGCGACAGCGCGCCGGTCAGCCGCGGATGCTCAGCGTCGCGCAGCCAGCGAATCGGCTGCTCGAGGGTCAGACGCGGCGTGCTGACCCGCATCGTGCCGTACTCGAGCTTATCGAAGCCAGTGGAGAGGCTGCTCAGCGTAATGGCATTGTCCCGCCACTCACCGCTGCCCTTCACATCCCAGCGCGCCTGCATTGGCGTGAAATGCCCCTCGCCCCAGTAGCGCCACTGCCAGCGGCCGCTGTCGGGCAGAAAATCGTTCGCCAGACCGTCCAGGTGCAACGTAAAGTCGCCCATCTGCTGCTCATGGGCGCGGAGGATCGCCTGCAGGCGGCCATCGACGCCCTGCTGGGTGACCTTCACCCCGGCCAGCGGCCAGCGGATTTCGTCAATGTTCAGCGCGTCGATCACCCGCCCGCGCGAACGCAGTAGCGCCCCGGGGTGAAACGCCAGCTGCGGGCTGACCAGCGACCCGCTGAGCTGGGCCGGCAGCGCGGCGTAAAAGATCATCTCTCCCAGCTTGGCCTCGCCGGTGAGCCGCAGCGGCAGGTCGCTGTTATCCATGCTTAACTTGCCCGGGCCGATATTCAGCACCGCGTTGCCTTTGCCGGCATGCCCCTCGGTGAGCACATTTAAGCGGCCGCTGACGATCATCTGTTCCGTGCCCTGCTGCCAGTTACCGACCGACAGCGCCACGCGGCCGCTCAGCGGATACGCCTCGTAGCGGGTGCGCCAGCGTCCGTCGCTGATGGTGATCCGTTCCGGGGTGATCTCCCACGGCAGGTCGAGAATGGGCTCCACCTCGCCGCGCGGGGTGACCAGCAGCTGGCCGCGATTATGCTGCCACGCCAGCTCGGCATCGATCCATTCTGCGGTCTGCGGAAATTCGAAGGTACCCTGCATCTGGCCATCGACCGGCAGGCCATCCGGCACCAGCGGCAGATGGAAGGTCCCCACCAGCTTCACCGGCGGCTGATCGTCAGTCAGCCGGGCGCTGAACTGGCTGACAGTGAGCGCCTGGCCGCGCAGGCGCGCCTGCAGGCTCAAATCGTTCCCGGCGAAGCCGATATCCTGCTGCGCAGGCGTCAAGGACATCACCAGCCGCCCCTGCCATTTTTCCCACGGCGACAGCCGCAGGTTCTCAATGGTTAACCAGCTGTAGGGCAGCATTGATTGCCATTCGGCGAGGGTGCGCGGCGACCCCGGCGCGGGATCGCTGGCCGGCAGTTTGCTCAGGCAGGCGCTGTTGATCTCCAGCTGGCCAATATGCAGCCGCCAGCGGCTGGGGCGCGAGAGACGGGCATCGGTCACCCGGGCGAGTTCACAGTCGCCCACCAGATAGCGCAGATCGGGGATCAGCAGGGCGGAGCGCGTAAGACGCGGGCTCTCCTGCAAAGCGATATGAGTCCCCACGGGCAGCCAGATGCCCGCCAGCGTCGGCACCCAGTGGGTCAGCGTCAACAGCAGGGTTAGCGGCAGTAACACCAGCGCTAACACCAGCGCGATGGCGGCTTTATATTTACCCTTCATGGGCAGTTAATATCCTGATTCAACATAAGTAAAAGCCGAAAGGCGCCCATTGTGACACGTTCGACCAGTGAGTGAAAGTTTGCGACCTGTTAAAGCATAGTTGCCAGCCGGTATCGCGGCGCGGCGATCGCTCGTCACTATTTAGCTTTTGTTTAAGCGCTACCTGCCACACTCCAGCCAGTTCGGTTTTGCTTGCGGGAGAGACAGTGTCGTTAATTATCTCGCTCATTGAGAGCGCACAGGGCCACTATCCATTGGTATTACTGATGGTTTTCCTGCTCACCTTCACTAAATCCTGCGCGCTGGTGTCGCTGGCGATCCCGGGCACCTCCGGCCTGCTGCTGCTGGGGACATTCGCGTCCGCCAGCCTCGGTCATTTCCTGTTAATGTGGTCCAGCGCCAGCCTCGGCGCCATCGGCGGATTCTGGCTCTCGTGGTGGTTAGGCGTTCGCTATCGTCACCGCCTCACGCAATTGCGCTGGCTGACCGCCGAGCGGCTGGCCCGCAGCCGACTCTTTTTTCAGCGCCGCGGGCTGTGGGCGGTCTTTTTCAGTCGCTTCCTCTCTCCCCTGCGCGCCACCCTGCCCCTGGTCAGCGGCGCCAGCGGCCTGCCGCTGTGGTCGTTTCAGCTGGCTAATGTCACCTCCGGTCTGCTGTGGCCGTTTCTGCTGCTCTCCCCCGGCGCTTTAAGCCTGAGTTTGTGGTGAAAAAACTTTGTCTTTCAAAGAGATTCCGCAAATCCGCGATATGCTCTAGAATTAGGATAAGCACCTGCTATTTAAACTATTTTTTAATAATTGTACGATTATTTTAAATATGCTACCGTGACGTTATAATCACTGGAGAAAAGTCTTATGAAAATCGCGGTTTACAGTACGAAGCAGTACGATAAAAAGTACCTGCAGCACGTTAATGATACCTACGGCTTTGAACTGGAATTCTTCGACTTCCTGCTGACAGAGAAAACCGCCAAAACCGCCCACGGTTGCGAAGCGGTATGCATCTTCGTCAATGACGACGGCAGCCGTCCGGTGCTGGAGGAGCTGAAGGCCCACGGCGTGAAGTATATCGCCCTGCGCTGCGCCGGGTTTAACAACGTCGACCTCGAGGCGGCGAAAGCGCTTGGCCTGCGCGTCGTGCGCGTCCCGGCCTACTCGCCGGAAGCGGTCGCTGAACATGCGATCGGCATGATGATGTCGCTTAACCGCCGCATCCACCGCGCCTACCAGCGTACCCGTGATGCCAATTTCTCCCTCGAAGGCCTCACCGGTTTCACCATGTACGGCAAAACCGCCGGGGTGATCGGCACCGGGAAAATTGGCGTGGCGATGCTACGGATCCTTAAAGGCTTCGGCATGCGTCTGCTGGCTTTTGACCCGTACCCAAGCGCCGCCGCGCTGGAGCTGGGGGTGGAATATGTTGACCTGGCCACGCTGTACAAGGAGTCGGACGTGATCTCCCTGCACTGCCCGCTCACCGACGAAAACTACCATCTGCTCAATCGCGAGGCCTTCGATCAGATGAAGGACGGGGTGATGGTGATTAACACCAGCCGCGGCGCGCTGATCGATTCCCAGGCGGCCATCGATGCCCTGAAGCACCAGAAAATCGGCGCGCTGGGGCTGGACGTTTATGAGAACGAACGCGATCTGTTCTTCGAAGACAAATCCAACGACGTGATCCAGGACGACGTCTTCCGTCGCCTCTCCGCCTGCCACAACGTGCTGTTTACCGGCCATCAGGCGTTCCTCACCGCCGAGGCGCTGATCAGCATTTCGGAGACCACCCTGGGCAATCTGCAGCAGGTCGCCAACGGTGAAACCTGCCCGAACGCTATCGTCTGATTCCTTTCCCTTTTGTGCTCCTCTCCCCGGGGGAGCACATTCAGATAATCCCCACAGATCCCCGCTGCGATACCGTTACACTGGCTTTGTTTTATTAGTAATGTGAATGTTTTGGAGTAAAAATGAACAAATTTGCGGCATTACTGGCGGCAGGGTTGCTGCTGTCCGGCTGTGTCTATAACAGTAAGGTGTCCACCGGCGCGGAACAGCTACAGCATCATCGTTTCGTGTTGACCAGCGTCAACGGCCAGGCGGTGAACGCGGGCGACCGGCCGCTGGAGCTGAGCTTCGGCGAGAAGATGGCTCTTACGGGCAATATGTATGTTTCGGGCAATATGTGCAACGGCTTCAGCGGGGAAGGTAAGGTGTCGGACGGCGAGCTGAAGGTTAAATCGCTGGCGATGACCCGGATGCTGTGCCACGATGCCCAGCTCAATACCCTTGACGCGACCATTGGTAAGATGCTGCGCGAGGGCGCGCAGGTCGATCTGACGGAAAACCAGTTGACGCTGGCGACCGCCGACCAGACGCTGGTCTATAAGCTCGCCGACCTGATGCACTAGCCGGCGTGGTGAACCCGCTGCGGGGCTGCCATTAATAGCCGCAGCTTCCGCCCGCCAGCGCCTGCTCGCTGCAGCGTTTACCGTTCGGCAACGCGCACATGCCAATCGCCGAACCATCGAGCTGACGAGCCACCGATAACGAGCCGCCTATCATGGCGCAGTTGGCCTGACCGGCGTCGCTCATCGCCGCCCGCATTCCTGGCGTGACGTGCGCCGCCGTGGCCTGCTGAACGGGTTCACTACTGCACGCCGACAGCAACAGCGCCGCACATCCCACTAATATCGCAGCTCGCATTTTCTCTCCCCTCGGAAACGTCTTAAAAAGCAAACCCAAGAATAATAGGCAGCGTGGCGCGCGGCGTCGAGAGGGGAAGTACGTATTTATGCGTCTCATTAACATTTTCTAGCAAATTTCTGCCTAAAGGTTGATCTCCCCCGGGGTCGCCACCGGACAATCGCTGGCCTTCACGCCCTGGAAAGCCACTTTCTCCGCGAACCGCGCAAAATATTGATCTGGTCACGGGTGGCCGCCGCATTGAGGACACAAATGCAAAAATGGCGGCATCAACGGTTTGCTAAACTACCTCTTATATAATTACAGGGCGCGTCGCGGTTTTACGCGTCCATTCTTTTGCGCAATGTAAGGGTGTCTTCCTATGATTACTATTGATGGTAATGGCGCGGTCGCTTCCGTCGCGTTTCGCACCAGTGAAGTTATCGCCATCTACCCGATCACGCCCAGTTCAACGATGGCGGAACAGGCCGACGCCTGGGCCGGCAATGGGCTGAAAAACGTCTGGGGCGATGTGCCCCGCGTGGTCGAAATGCAGTCGGAGGCAGGCGCCATTGGCGCCGTACATGGCGCGCTGCAGACCGGCGCCCTCTCCACCTCCTTTACCTCATCGCAGGGCCTGCTGCTGATGATCCCCACGCTGTACAAACTGGCCGGCCAGCTGATGCCGTTTGTCCTGCACGTCGCCGCCCGCACCGTCGCCACCCACGCGCTGTCGATCTTCGGCGACCATTCCGATGTAATGGCGGTCCGCCAGACCGGGTGCGCCATGCTGTGCGCCAGCAGCGTTCAGGAAGCGCAGGATTTCGCACTGATCTCGCATATCGCCACTCTGCAAAGCCGGGTGCCGTTTATTCATTTCTTTGATGGTTTCCGCACCTCGCACGAAATCAACAAAATCGCTCCGCTGGCGGATGACACGATTCGCACCCTGCTGCCGCAGGAAAAAATCGCTGAGCATCGCCAGCGCGCGCTCAATCCGGAACACCCGGTGATCCGCGGGACCTCGGCCAACCCTGACACCTACTTCCAGTCGCGGGAGGCCACCAACCCGTGGTACGACGCGGTTTATGATCATGTCGAGAAAGCGATGGATGACTTCGCCGCCGCCACTGGCCGCCAGTACAAACCGTTTGAGTTTTACGGCCATCCGCAGGCGGAGCGCGTCATCGTCATTATGGGCTCGGCCATCGGCACCTGCGAAGAGGTGGTCGATGAGCTGCTGAGCCGCGGCGAGAAAGTCGGCGTACTGAAGGTCCGCCTCTATCGTCCGTTCTCCGCCGCCCACCTGCTGGCAGCGCTGCCGGAGAGCGCCCGGGCGGTGGCGGTGTTGGATCGCACCAAAGAACCTGGCGCGCACGCGGAGCCGCTGTATCTCGACGTGATGACCGCCCTGGCGGAAGCCTTTAACCGCGGCGAGCGCGAGACGCTGCCGCGGACCATCGGCGGCCGCTACGGTCTCTCTTCCAAGGAGTTCGGTCCGGAATGCGTGCTGGCGATATTCCATGAGCTGCAGGCCGCCCAGCCGAAGCCGCGCTTTACCGTCGGCATTTACGACGACGTGACCAACCTGTCGCTACCGCTGGGCGAAAATACCCTGCCGGCAGAGGCCAAGCTCGAAGCGCTGTTCTACGGCCTCGGCAGCGACGGCAGCGTGTCGGCCACCAAAAACAATATCAAAATCATCGGCAACTCCACCCCGTGGTTCTCCCAGGGGTACTTTGTCTATGACTCGAAGAAGGCGGGCGGCCTGACCGTCTCCCATCTGCGGGTCAGCGAAAAGCCAATTCGTTCTTCGTATCTGATTTCGCAGGCCGATTTCGTTGGCTGCCACCAGCTGCAGTTTATCGATAAATACCAGATGGCCGAGCGGCTGAAGCCCGGCGGCATTTTCCTGCTCAACACGCCGTACAGCGCCGATGAAGTCTGGTCCCGCCTGCCGCAGGAAGTGCAGGCCACCCTGAATCAGAAAACAGCGCGTTTTTACGTGGTCAACGCGGCGAAGATCGCCCGCGAATGTAGCCTCGGGGCGCGCATTAATACCGTGATGCAGATGGCCTTCTTCCATCTGACTCACATCCTGCCAGGCGACAGCGCGCTGGCGGAACTGCAGGCGGCCATCGCCAAAAGCTACAGCAGCAAAGGCCAGGAGCTGGTGGAACGTAACTGGCAGGCGCTGGCCCTGGCCCGCGAGTCCCTGGCGGAAGTGCCGCTGCAGCCGGTGAATGCCAGCAGTCCGAACCGCCCGCCGGTGGTCTCCGACGCCGCGCCGGATTTCGTCAAAACGGTCACCGCCGCCATGCTGGCCGGCCTCGGCGATGCGCTGCCGGTCTCCGCCCTGCCGCCGGACGGCACCTGGCCCATGGGCACCACCCGCTGGGAGAAACGCAACATCGCCGAAGAGATCCCGATCTGGAAGGAAGCGCTTTGCACCCAGTGTAACCACTGCGTTGCCGCCTGCCCGCACTCGGCAATCCGCGCCAAAGTGGTCGCGCCGGAGGACATGGAGAACGCCCCTGCCAGTCTGCACTCGCTGGACGTTAAATCCCGCGATATGCGCGGGCAGAAATACGTTCTGCAGGTCGCCCCGGAAGACTGCACCGGCTGCAACCTGTGCGTGGAAGTGTGCCCGGCAAAAGATCGCCAGAACCCGGAGATCAAGGCCATCAATATGATGTCGCGCCTGGAGCATGTGGAAGAGGAGAAAGTGAATTACGATTACTTCCTCAACCTGCCGGAAATCGACCGCAGCAAACTGGAGCGTATTGATATCCGCACTTCGCAGCTGATCAGCCCGCTGTTTGAATACTCCGGCGCCTGCTCGGGCTGTGGCGAAACGCCGTATATCAAACTGCTGACCCAGCTGTATGGCGACCGGATGCTGATTGCCAATGCCACCGGCTGCTCATCCATTTACGGCGGCAACCTGCCCTCGACCCCGTACACGACCGACGCCAACGGCCGCGGCCCGGCGTGGGCCAACTCGCTGTTTGAGGATAACGCTGAATTCGGGCTCGGCTTCCGCTTAACCGTCGACCAGCATCGCCAGCGCGTGATGCGCCTGCTGAGCGAATTCGCCGACCAGCTGCCGACAGAGCTGAACGCGGCGCTGCATGCCGAGGCGACGCCGGAAGCGCGCCGCGAACAGGTGGCATCCCTGCGTCAGGCGCTGGCCGGCGTGCAAGGCGCTGAAGAGCTGCTGACCGATGCCGACGCGCTGGTGGAGAAATCCGTCTGGCTGATCGGCGGCGACGGATGGGCCTACGATATCGGCTTCGGCGGTCTGGACCATGTGCTGAGCCTGACGGAAAATGTCAACATTCTGGTGCTGGATACCCAGTGTTACTCCAACACCGGCGGCCAGGCGTCAAAAGCCACCCCGCTGGGGGCCGTCACTAAGTTTGGCGAGCATGGGAAACGCAAGGCGCGCAAAGATCTTGGCGTCAGCATGATGATGTACGGTCATGTCTATGTGGCGCAGATTTCGCTGGGCGCGCAGCTGAACCAGACGGTGAAAGCGATTCAGGAAGCGGAAGCCTATCCGGGGCCGTCGCTGATCATCGCCTACAGTCCTTGCGAAGAGCATGGCTACGATCTGGCGCTCAGCCACGATCAGATGCGTCAGCTGACCGCTACCGGCTTCTGGCCGCTCTACCGCTTCGACCCGCGTCGGGCTGAAGAAGGCAAGATCCCGCTGGCGCTGGACTCCCGCCCACCGTCAGACGCCCTGGCTGAGACGCTGCTCAATGAGCAACGCTTCCGTCGCCTGAATGCGCAGCAGCCGGAAGTGGCGGAGCAACTGTGGAAAGACGCGGCCGCCGACCTGCAGAAGCGCTACGACTTCCTCGCCCAGCTGGCGGGCAAAGCGGAGAAATCACCGAGCGAGAGCTAAGGTTATTTTTCCTCCCGCAGCCATAAAAAAAGCCCGAACATAAAGTTCGGGCTTGTCGTTTTACCGATAAACAAAATCATTCCGCAGAATGAGACGGCAAATAAAAATGCTTGGCATGACAATAAAGGCATATAACGCCCGAATAATACGCGATCAAACTGAATATGTATAATTTTTATTTTGTATATTATTTGTAGATATATTCACCACAATTATCACCATTACTTCAGAAGTATTTTATTTAGATTTTACTTATATCGTAACAATTGAGTCTTACCATATCTCAGACCGCTCCTTTAGCATGAGTTCACTTCCTTCCCGGAAGCTAGAACATAAAAACAGTTAAAGGAATTACTTCATGAAAAGAAAAGTACTGGCCCTCGTTATTCCGGCTTTATTAGCCGCTGGCGCTGCGCACGCGGCGGAAATTTATAATAAAGACGGAAATAAATTAGATGTCTATGGCAAGGTAGACGGTCTGCACTATTTCTCCAGCGACTCGAAAAAAGACGGCGACCAAACTTACGTTCGCTTTGGCTTTAAAGGCGAAACCCAGATCAACGATATGCTCACCGGTTACGGCCAGTGGGAATACAACGTTCAGGCCAACAATACCGAAAGCGCCGGCGATCAGGCGTGGACCCGTCTGGCCTTCGCCGGTATCAAAGTGGGCGATTACGGTTCTTTCGACTACGGTCGTAACTACGGCGTGCTGTACGACGTCGAAGGCTGGACCGATATGCTGCCGGAGTTCGGCGGCGACTCTTACACCTATGCGGATAACTTTATGGCAGGCCGCGCCAACGGCGTCGCGACCTACCGCAACAGCGATTTCTTCGGTCTGGTGGATGGTCTGAACTTCGCCCTGCAGTATCAGGGTAAAAACGAAGGCCAGAACGCCCAGGATATCAACGTCGGCACCAACAACCGCAGCAGCGACAGCGATGTTCGCTTTGACAACGGCGACGGTTTCGGTCTCTCCACCTCCTATAACTTCGGCATGGGCATCAGCGCGGCTGCGGCCTATACCTCTTCTGATCGTACCAACGACCAGATGACCCAGACCAACGCCCGCGGCGATAAAGCCGAAGCCTGGACTGCCGGTCTGAAGTACGACGCCAACGATATCTACCTGGCGACCATTTACTCTGAAACCCGCAACATGACCCCGTACGGCAATGACGGCGTGGCCAACAAGACGCAAAACTTCGAAGTCACCGCTCAGTATCAATTCGACTTCGGTCTGCGTCCGGCTATCTCCTACCTGCAGTCCAAAGGCAAAGATCTCTATAATACCGGCAGCTACGCCGATAAAGATCTGGTCAAATATATGGACGTCGGCGCCACCTATTACTTCAACCGTAATATGTCCACCTACGTTGATTACAAAATCAACCTGCTGGATGACAACGACAGCTTCTACAAAGACAACGGTATTTCTACCGACAACATCGTCGCGCTGGGCCTGGTTTACCAGTTCTGATGCGCCAGCCCGCCGGTTCCGGCGGGCTTTCTCTCTCTTTGCATCGCAGCAGCTAAAACAAAACAATATATCCCACAGCTTAAAATAGCCGTCCGTTTAGTGATATAGTCGTGCTCAGTCAGTGCCTGCCCGAGGACGTCCATCATGCATCATCACCCGGTAAAATCTTCCCGAATTATCTCTGTCGCCTATGATGACGCCTCCGCCACGCTGGAAATCTGTTTTTATCACCAGCCGCCGTTGCAATATACCGGGGTTCCACCGCGTATTTTTCGTGACTTTTTACAGGTGGTGTCAAAAGGCCGATTTTATGACGGCGTGATAAAGGGAAAATTCCCCGAACGCAAGCCACGTTAATGTCAAAGTGTGACTGCGGTCATGATACAAAACGTGCCATGATGCCGTACAATATGAGGGGATACTTAAACAGGAGGTTTTATGAGCAGAATGATTCTTGTCCCCATCGATATCTCTGATAAAGAATTTACTGAACGCATTATCAGTCACGTTGAATCGGAAGCGCGGATTGACGACGCTGAGGTCCATTTCCTCTCCGTTATCCCTTCCCTGCCTTATTATGCCTCACTGGGAATGGCCTATACCGCCGAACTGCCTGGTATGGATGAGCTGCGCGAAGGGACGGAAACGCAGCTTAAAGAGCTCGCGAAGCAGTTCTCTATCCCGGAAGATCGGAAACATTTTCACGTTGCCGAAGGGTCGCCAAAGGATAAGATCCTGGCCCTCGCCAGGTCGCTACCCGCCGACCTGGTGATCATCGCTTCGCACCGGCCGGATATTACCACCTATCTGCTGGGCTCCAACGCCGCCGCGGTGGTCCGCCACGCCGAGTGCTCGGTGCTGGTCGTTCGCTAACGCCTCAGCCCGCCGCCCGGCGGGCTTTTTATTTTTACTTCTGCCCCTGCCCGCAGCGGAAAGTGCCGGAAAGATGCGGACATTCCGCCCCTGAATCCGTACCATACACGCCACGGTTGTCTGTCAGACCTCATTAATTGCTACGCGCCAGCGCCACGTTGTCCAGCGGCTGGCAGAACGCGTGCTCTTCTGATGCCACACTATGAATTGAGCCACTATTACATGCTGCAAAATCAAGAAATCAGTAAAAATGTATAACACCAATAAGTTGTGCCCCCTCCAACCAACTGAATTTATTTTATATTTACATACAGCCAGCCCCCACAGCGCCGGCCGCTGGTCCTGGTACCTGAATCCACCCGGGAATGGATGAGGCAGGCTATTCGAGGAAAAGAGGTGAATGAGATAATTGCAGATGGTGCGGTACCTGCAGATCATTTCACATGGCACCCCGTTTTCCGAGCGGTGGACAACGTTAGGAATCAGGGGGCGTAATTGATTGAGGCTATTAAAATCCAATAACCTGATAATACCCGCACTATGCTGAAAGCAGACCTTGGTGTTCTGATTGCCTTTTGCTTCGGGAATGCCCTCAAAGCGCATAAGTTAAGGATGTTGCTCAGGCTCCGAGGGCATCTTTAGGGCTGGTTGATAAAAAATCAAAATTGTGAGCTACTTTCATCGATAATAAATTCAACGTAATAAAAAACCGCCGGCGCGAGTTTCAATCAGAAGTCATCTATTATCACGTTAAGATAGGTAAGATAACGCAACTGTACCGATCAGCTACTCTTTGAAACCAGGCTTGCCATTCCTGGCCCGCCATTCTTTCACTTCCTTAACAACCCTTTCCGGACTATCCTCTCGGCCCTTTGGAGGATAGAAAATTACATCAGAACCATCAGGGTGTTCAGTGATACGTTCAAACTCTAAAACATTTTGTACATCTTCATCTTCGGTTGTATTATCCGGATTAAATATTTTTTTCACAAAAGCTAAAAACTCAGATTCGGTGTAATCAGAAATGCTTTTTTTATTGTCCATCATTTACCACCATTGCTTAGTGAACTTCGACATGGCTTTTTGTGCATCATAACTCGCCAGTTCTCAATACCATACACATCACCGGTATTTTAATAGCTTTTGCGTGTTCTAATTCATGTTTAAGCCTTCCCCCGACATGCTCATTTTACGAATGAACGACCATGTTTCTAACTTGATACTCCCTAAGCTAGCTTGTCAAACCGCTCACTTAGCTCAGTGGTATCAGAAACCGCCTTCCTGAAAGCTCTCCGAATGAATGAAAGTTCGAAAACTCACAGCCACGAAATTTTTCAGCAATCACACTGGGAACAGGAGAGCCTAACTCGTCTCCAGTTTTTTTCAGCCAACCATGACTAACCTGCTCCCCTTAACCAGTGATTTTGCCAGGTAAATCTCTAGAGCTTGCCAACATAACATCACTTGGCTCGACTCCCATTGCAAGAGCATCAGGCTGCTAGATCTCTCAGTACACAAAATCCAGGTAGGCTAGCAGTATTTACGGTTGAGATGGACGAAATCTTATGGTTCCACGCGCAATGCCTGGCTTTCCGGGCTCATACTTGCATTTTCTCATTGCTGATCTTGTTTCTCTAAAAAAGATCTCAGCACCAGTTGTCTCAACAGAAGTTACTTCCCCTTTTTCATTTACTGAGGCAGCGTAATTTACAGTGCCACTAACCCGATTAGCCATGGCAGAAACTGGATAATAAGGATTAGGGCAACTTATCCGCACAGGCACAACTTCTTCTTTATTTTCTGCAGCAAGTGCCAAGTTTGATATAAGAACAGCGCAAACCAGAAGTAATGTTTTTTTCATAACCGATACCAATTGTTGTTTTCCTTATGTCTATAGATCCCTAATACGCCTTTTTCATGCAACGCCGGAGGATGCGGCTCCACTTCTACATCCCCGCTGGTATGGAGGGGATTATATATCACAGCCGGGTTAGCTGCGCGCTTTGCGTTCTGCGGGGGATTGAGGCATCGCCATTCTTCCGCGGGGCTACTCCTTCCCTATAACGCTTCCATTCACCTATATTCCATTAAAAAATGAGGAGTTTCGACTTATCATTTAGGGTCAAGTAAAGTAAACACCTCTCTTACAGCCAGATTTCCAATCTTATGTGAGCCCCAAAACCCGGCACTGATTGCCGGGTATTTTATTGCTTCCCAGGTGCTTTTACGGTTTCTCACGCCCGGCACATCTCCGGCGAGTTACCTCTCACCAGCGCCTCAGCAAAAGGCCTCGGTATGGCATTAGCAGCAGGAAACCGGACGATACAATTGCTCGGCCCTGCCCTGGACGCGCTCAAAGCGCAGCATGAACTGACAGCTGGACATCCGGTCGCCACTATCACGTTTCACCACAGGGAATACGGCTCAAGCGAGGAACAGAATTTGCGACTTGTTTTCATGCCGCGGAGACGGAAAGGCGAGCAAAAACCCTGCTACTCGCACAGCAGTATAGGCAGCAGATGGGAAGCTGCAGTAAAACGCGCTGGCATTCGCCGCAGGAATCCGTACCATACGCGGCATACTTTTGCCTGCTGGCTCCTGACGGCTGGCGCCAATCCGTCTTTTATAGCCAATCAGATGGGGCATGAAAACGCGCAAATGGTGTACGACGTTTATAGTACATGGATAGAAGAGATGAACGGCGACCAGGTTTCTATGTTGAATTCCCGGCTTGGGCTTTAACACATTTTGCCCCCTATATGCCCCTTTAAGATTTTGAGAACGTTAATAATGCAAGAAAATCAAGAACTTACAAAGAAAGAGAAATACAACATCGATAAGCTGCAGAAACGTCTGCGCCGCAACGTCGGTGAGGCGATCGCCGACTTCAATATGATTGAAGAAGGCGACCGCATTATGGTTTGTCTGTCAGGCGGCAAGGACAGCTATACCATGCTGGAGATCCTGCGTAACCTGCAGAAAAGCGCGCCCATCTCCTTCTCGCTGGTGGCGGTGAACCTCGACCAGAAACAGCCCGGGTTCCCGGAGCATATTCTGCCGGCGTATCTTGAGCAGCTGGGCGTTGAATACAAGATTGTCGAAGAGAATACCTACGGCATCGTCAAAGAGAAGATCCCGGAAGGGAAAACCACCTGCTCGCTCTGCTCTCGCCTGCGCCGCGGCATTCTCTACCGTACCGCCAGCGAACTCGGCGCCACCAAGATTGCCCTCGGCCATCATCGCGACGACATCCTGCAGACGCTGTTCCTGAATATGTTCTACGGCGGCAAAATGAAAGGAATGCCGCCGAAGCTGATGAGCGATGACGGCAAACACATCGTCATCCGCCCGCTGGCCTACTGCCGTGAAAAAGACATCGAGCGTTTCTCCCAGGCCAAGGGCTTCCCGATCATTCCATGCAACCTGTGCGGGTCGCAGCCTAACCTGCAGCGCCAGGTGATCGCCGATATGCTTCGCGACTGGGATAAGCGTTATCCGGGACGCATTGAAACCATGTTTAGCGCGATGCAGAACGTGGTGCCTTCGCACCTGAGCGACGTTAATCTGTTTGATTTTAAAGGCATCACCCACGGTTCTGAGGTGGTGGACGGCGGCGATCTGGCATTTGATCGGGAAGAGATTCCCCTGCAGCCTGCCGGCTGGCAGCCGGAGGAAGAGGACGCCCGGTTAGATGAGCTGCGTCTGAACGTAGTGGAAGTGAAGTAACCCGAAAGCGTCTCAGGCCGCCGCCGGAGCCGCGCGATTCGG
>NZ_JBEAHS010000014.1:0-34149 GCF_040062505.1 Klebsiella sp. JN_Kp127 | reverse complement strand
TCTTCGCCGCCTGGGCTTTCTGCGCTACAGCCGGTTTCGCTGCGGCTTTATGGTGCTTCTTCGCCGCCTGGGCTTTCTGCGCTACAGCCGGTTTCGCTGCGGCTTTATGGTGCTTCTTCGCCGCCTGGGCTTTCTGCGCTACAGCCGGTTTCGCTGCGGCTTTATGGTGCTTCTTCGCCGCCTGGGCTTTCTGCGCTACAGCCGGTTTCGCTGCGGCTTTATGGTGTTTCTTCGCCGCCTGGGCTTTCTGTTCGGCTGCCGGTTTCGCCGCCGCTTTATGGTGTTTCTTGTGATGAACGGTGGTGTGGCTAGCTGCGGCAGCCGGGGTGGTGGTCGCGGCATCGGCGGCGAAAGCAACAGATGACAGACCCATAGCAGCGGCAACAACCAGAGCTAATACTTTTTTCATGCTGAAATCCTCGAATTGGTTTCCTGAGTAACCCCACTGCGGGGCTGTTGGCCACACTATATGCATCTCCGGGGCGCTCATCAGTGAGTCTTTGGTGTCGGGGAGTAACTGAATGTACAACGCCGGAACAAAATTGAAGAAAGAAAAAGCCCGCCGGGGTGGCGGGCTTTGGCAGGGTTAGCGCGCGGCGCGCTGTAAGATAGTGCTGGAGGGCTGGCGCTGCAGAAAACGCATCCGCAGCATCATCATAATGGCGGCGGAGGTCAGGCCGATGATAAATCCGCACCAGAAGCCGGCGGGCCCCATGCGGGGGACAATCACGTCGGTCAGCGCCAGCAGGTAGCCGCTGGGCAAACCCAGCACCCAGTACGCGGTAAAGGTGATAAAAAAGATAGACCGCGTATCCTTATAGCCACGCAGGATACCGCTGCCGATCACCTGAATGGAGTCGGAGATCTGGTAGATCGCCGCCAGCAGCATCAGATGCGAGGCCAGCATCACCACCTCAGGGTTATCGTTATACAGCAGGGCAATCTGCTTACGCATCAGCACGGTAAAGATAGCGGTAAACACCGCCAGGCAGACGCCCACGCCCACGCCCGTGCGGGCGGAAACCTGGGCATCGATCGTTGAGCCCTGGCCGAGGCGGAAGCCGACGCGAATGGTGACCGCGGCCGCCAGCGACAGCGGCAGAACGAACATCAGCGAACTGAAGTTCAGCGCAATCTGGTGGCCGGCGACGTCAATGATCCCGAGTGGAGAGACCAGCAGCGCGACGACGGCAAACAGGGTCACTTCGAAGAACAGCGCCAGGGCGATGGGCAGCCCCAGCTGCACCAACCGCAGCAGAACGGCGAAATCGGGGCCGCTGAAGCCCTCGGCGCAGCGGATATCGCGCATCGAACGCGCCCGGCGCACCCACCACAGCATGCTGGCGAACATCACCCAGTAAACGGAGGCCGTCGCCACGCCGCAGCCGACGCCGCCCAGCTCCGGCATGCCAAAATGGCCATAGATAAAGATGTAGTTCACCGGAATGTTGACCAGTAAACCGATAAAGCCCATGACCATCCCGGGCTTGGTTTTCGCCAGCCCTTCACACTGGTTACGGGCGACCTGGAAGAACAGGTAGCCCGGCGCTCCCCACAGCAGCGCGCGCAGATAGCCAACCGCTTTCTCCGCCAGCAGTGGATCGATGTTGTGCATGGAGCTGATGATATACCCGGCATTCCACAGCACGATCATGATCAGCACCGAGACCAGCCCCGCCAGCCAGAAGCCCTGACGCACCTGCGGCGCGATACGCTCCCGCCGCCCGGAGCCATTGAGCTGCGCCACTACCGGGGTCAGCGCCAGCAGCAGCCCGTGGCCGAAGAGAATGGCCGGTAGCCAGATGGAGGTCCCGATGGCCACCGCGGCCATATCGGTGGCGCTGTAGCCGCCCGCCATCACGGTATCGACAAAACCCATCGCCGTCTGCGCCACTTGCGCAAGAATGACGGGTATAGCCAGAGCTAATAACTGACGCGCTTCAATGAAATACTTCTGCACGTGAACACCTTTGTATTGTTGTTTTTTTGAGACTAAAAAAGCCGCCGTAACTGGCAGCAAGGGGATAAAAATGAGGAAATTCCAGTCTATTGTAGCGAGGATTAGCCATTAAGCCAGTGAAAAAAGAGTCGAGGCACGAAGCGCGCTGGCAACCGCTCAGCCCTCCTGTTATTGTTCCCGATAGCGAAAACGGTAATGATACCGTCATGATTTTCAACAGGAGCCAAACATGTTTACTGGTATTGTTCAGGGAACCGCGAAAGTGGTCTCCATTGATGATAAACCCAATTTTCGCACCCACGTGGTGGAGCTGCCGGCGCATATGCTGGAGGGGCTCGAAACCGGGGCATCGGTAGCCAACAACGGCTGCTGCCTGACGGTGACCGACATCAACGGCGCGCGCATCAGCTTCGATCTGATGAAAGAGACGCTGCGGATTACCAACCTCGGCGATATTCAGGTCGGGGATGAAGTCAATGTCGAGCGGGCGGCGAAATTCAGTGATGAAATCGGCGGGCATTTGATGTCCGGCCATATTATGACCACGGCGGAAATCGTGAAGATCCTCACTTCCGAAAATAACCGTCAGATCTGGTTTAAAGTACAGGATCCGACGCTGATGAAATATATCCTTTATAAAGGATTCATTGGTATCGATGGCATCAGCCTGACGGTAGGCGAGGTGACGGCAACCCGATTCTGCGTGCATCTTATTCCGGAGACGCTGCAGCGGACCACGCTGGGGGCGAAGAAGCTGGGCGACCGCGTCAATATCGAGATCGACCCGCAAACCCAGGCGGTTGTCGATACGGTTGAACGCGTGCTGGCGGCGAAAGAGGTCGCGGCTAAGGTCAGTGAAGCCTGACAAAAAATCCCCCGCCGGTGAGCGGGGGAGTGTTTTTTAACGGGCGACGCGCAGTCCGTGTTCAATCCCGCGCGAGAACACCACCTGCCAGAGCTGAATGTCGCGGGCGCGGAAGGCGCCGGCGCAGGCGTTCAGGTAATAACTGAACATGCGTTTGAAACGCTCAGAATAGTTATCGGCAATTTCCGGCCAGCTGGCGAGGAAACGCTCATACCAGGCCATCAGGGTGGTGTCATAATCGGCGCCGAAGTTGTGCCAGTCTTCCATCACAAAGTGCTTCTCGCTGGCATCGGCGATCTGCCGTACCGACGGCAGGCAGCCGTTAGGGAAGATATATTTATTGATCCACGGGTCAACGTTATGGTCGGTGACTTTGGAACCGATGGTGTGCAGTAAGAAGCGGCCGTTGGGTTTCAAATTACGATCGGCGACCTCAAAGTAGGTGGCGTAATTTTTGGGACCCACGTGTTCGAACATGCCGACGGAGACGATGCGGTCGAAGCTGTCGTGCAGATCGCGATAATCCTGAAGACGAATATCCACGTCAAGGCCATCGCAGCGCGCCTGGGCCATCTTTTGCTGTTCGGCGGAGATGGTCACGCCGACAACGCTCACCTGGTAATTCCGCGCCATATATTCGGCAAGACCGCCCCAGCCGCAGCCGATATCCAGCACTCGCATGCCTGGCTCGAGCTCCAGCTTACGGCAGATGAGATCCAGCTTATCCTGCTGCGCGGCTTCGAGGGTCTGCGCCTCTTTCCAGTACCCGCAGGAATATTGCATGTAGGGATCCAGCATCCGGCTGAAAAGATCGTTGCCGAGGTCATAGTGCTCTTTGCCGACGATCCAGGCGCGTTTTTTACTTTGCAGGTTAAACAGGCGAGCGCCTGCGATGCGGAGTGTGTCTTTGAAATGGTGAGGGAGTTGTTTTTCCAGCCCGGCGCGGAGCACTTTATGGAAGAATATATCCAGACGCTCGCAGTCCCACCAGCCGTCCATATAGCTTTCGCCTAAACCCAGCGACCCCTCCTGCAATACGCGTTTAAAAAAAAGAGGGTTTTTAATCCGCAGGTCTGACGGCGCGGAGCCATTGATTTCAATTCCCGCACGGCCCAACAATTCAGCTGCAATCCGGTACCAGTCATCATTTGGTACACTTACTTCTTCTATACACGATGAACTCATAGCTTCTCCATCACGCCCAAGTGATCAGAACCTTAAAACAGCGTAGACGCTTTTTTGGCTTTGTGAGAAATCTCACGGATAATCCGTGAAGTCGCTATCCGACGTAGAACAGAGGAAGGGAGATAACCCTTGCCGAAAGGCCTTCCATGGTGAAACGGAGGCATCCTGCATCCGTTAATCTGTTAAATATTTTTTATTTATGTGAACCCGGATCCAGTATAGGACGCTAAGTACTGGCTTTCAATAAAAATATCTTAGCGTGCTAACCACTGGTCCGGGCTCTGGCGACGGGCGTCAGGCGTGGGAAGAGTGGGCCGCCAGCGCTGGCGTCTGCTGCAGGCGATAACCCACTCCGGCTAACAAAATAGAGACCAGCATCACGCTGGTGGTGGTCAGCAGCGGCGTGGCGATCAGCGCGGAGACTAGCAGGCTGGTCAGGAAGCACAGGCCAAGCTGGAGGGTGTTCTGCAGCGCCGCCGCGCGGCCGGTTGCCTGCGGGAAAGGCTTCAGCGCCTGAGCGACCACGATGGGGTAGATCCCGCCGTTGACCACCGCCATCAGGCAGAACGGGATCATCAACGCCACCAGCGAGGCATGCGTTTGCAGACCCACCAGCCAGGTGGCGGCGACGCTGACGGCGAAGACCACCAGCAGCCACGGGAGCATTTGTTGCCCGGACCATTTTTGCAGCAGCGCGCGACAGCCATAGCCGCCCACCAGAAAAGCGATGGTCTGCGGGATATAGCTCAGGCCGATGGCGGTCGGGCCGTAGCCCATCTCATGAAGGATAAACGGCGAACCGGTAAGCCAGGCGAAGAAGCTGGCGGAGCAGGCGGCGTAGATCAGGACGTTGCCGCTGTATTCCCGGGAGCGCAGCAGCGCCAGAAAAGTGATTTTCTTTTCAGCCACTGTGGCCGACTTAGCGGCGGCCTTCAGGCGCAGGGCAGGCAGCATCAGCAGCAGAGTGATGGCAAACAAGGTGGCGAAGATGGCTTGCCACTCGAAGTGCACCAGCAGCCAGCTGCCCAGCAGCGGGGCCAGCGCAGGGGACAGTCCTACCAGCGGCATAATAGTGGCGAAGATGCGGTTGGTGCGCTGGGCGGGATAGTAATCGGTCACCATCGCCTGCCAGGTGACCGCCGCGGCGCAGACGCCAATCGCCTGCAGAAAACGCAGCGCCAGCATCAGCGTGGCGTTCTGCACCCACAGCATTCCCAGGCAGCCGACCGCGAAAATCGCCAGGCCGCTCAGCAGCACCGGTTTGCGCCCGTAGCGGTCTGACAGCGGCCCCCAGAAGAGCTGGCCCAGCGCGAAGCCGGCGAGGAACAGGCTCAGGCTGGCGCTAATGGATGCGGCGGAGGTGTCGAGATCCTGCTGCATGGCGGCAAATGCCGGCAGGTACATATCGGTGGCCAGAAAGCCCAGCACGCTCAGGCCGGCCAGCCAGACTAAAAATCCTTTCCCAGGTTGTGACATAACGTTCTCATTTTTGGAGTACAGGTACGATGCCGCAGAGTGTAGGGAGTGCATTGTGGCTTGTGAAACGCTAATATTTGTCACATGCATTCAAAAATTTTGCAGGCAGAAAATGTGGTCTGAATACTCTCTGGAAGTGGTTGATGCCGTCGCCCGTAACGGCAGCTTTAGCGCGGCGGCGCAGGAGCTCCATCGGGTGCCTTCCGCCGTCAGCTATACCGTGCGTCAGCTCGAAGAGTGGCTGGCCGTCCCGTTGTTTGAGCGCCGTCATCGTGATGTGGAGCTGACCCCCGCCGGGGTCTGGTTTTTACAGGAAGGGCGCTCTGTTATCAAAAAAATGCAGATCACCCGCCAGCAGTGCCAGCAAATTGCCAACGGCTGGCGCGGGCAGTTGTCGATCGCGGTGGACGATATCGTGAAACCCGCGCGGATGCGCCAGATGATCGTGGATTTCTATCGCCATTTTCCCGACGTCGAGCTGATCGTTTTTCAGGAAGTGTTCAATGGCGTATGGGATGCGCTGGCCGACGGCCGCGTGGAGCTGGCGATTGGCGCAACGCGCTCTATTCCGGTCGGGGGCCGCTATGCGTTCCGCGATATGGGGATGCTGAGCTGGGACTGCGTGGTGGCGAGCGATCACCCGCTGGCGAAGATGGCGGGGCCGCTGAGCGACGATGTCCTGCGCAACTGGCCGTCGCTGGTGCGGGAAGATACCTCGCGTTCGTTGCCCAAACGGACAACGTGGCTGCTGGATAACCAGAAGAGGGTGGTGGTCCCCGACTGGGAATCGTCGGCAACCTGTCTGTCGGCAGGGCTCTGCGTCGGCATGGTGCCAAGCCATTTCGCCCGGCCATGGGTGGATCGCGGCGAGTGGACCGCCCTGGCGCTGGAAAATCCGTTTCCGGATGCGGCCTGCTGTCTGACCTGGCAGCAGAATGATGCTTCACCGGCGTTAAACTGGATGCTGGACTACCTGGGGGACAGCGACACGCTGAATCGGGAGTGGCTGCGGGCGCCGGAATGATCCGCGCCCGCCAGTGCTTTAGCGACGATAGTCGACAAACGGGCCATCCGCCACCGAGCGGCGTTCGACCAGCCGAGGGTGCACTTCAATAGACTGCGACTCTTCGCGCTTGTTGACGATACGATCCAACAGCATATTGAACGCGGCTTCGCCCAGCGAATCTTTCGGCTGATGAATGGTGGTTAACGCCGGGCTGAAATAGCGGGCGTTACGCACATTATCATAACCGATCAGCGAAATGTCCTGCGGCACGCGCAACCCCATTTCATCCGCGGCGCAGATAGCGCCCATCGCCATAATGTCGCCGCCGCAGAAGACCGCCGTTGGACGGTGTTGTTGGCTCAGGATCTGCTGCATGGCGCGGTAGCCGGACTCCGGCTCGAAGTCGCCCTGTACAATCCAGTTTTCCGGCACGCTGATATGCGCCTCTTTCATCGCCTGCATGAAGCCGGCCAGTCGCCCCGCGCCGGTGTTGCGCTCCAGCGGGCCCGGGATCACGCCGATTTCGCGGTGACCGCGTTCAATCAGGTAACGTCCGGCGATATACCCGCCCTGGAAGGCGTTATCGATTACCGCATCGGTAAAGTCGGCTTTTGCTTCGCCCCAGTCCATCACCACCATCGGAATATGGCGATACTCTTCCAGCATGCTCAGGACGGAATCCGGGTATTCGGAACACATCACCAGCAGACCGTCGACGCGTTTTTGCGCCATCATCGACAGATAGGCCCGCTGTTTTTCCGGGTCGTTCCAGGCGTTGCCGAGGATTAGGGTATAGCCCTTCTGGAAGCAGCTCTTTTCAACGGACTCAATAATTTCAGCGAAATAGGCGGCTTCGCTACTGGTCGCCAGCAGGCCAATCGATTTTGTATGATTGACTTTCAGGCTGCGGGCCACGGCGCTCGGCGAGTAGTGCAGCTCTTTGATCGCCGCCCATACCGCATTGCGCGTCTCTTCGGCAACGAAACGGGTTTTGTTAATTACATGTGATACAGTTGTAGTGGAAACGTTTGCGCGCTTCGCTACATCTTTAATAGTTGCCATTACATCTCACTCCATGCCTTGACCTGATCGCCTGATCATCGATACGTAAACGTTTGCCTACACACACCCTGAATACAATTTTCAACATTGCATCACGTCGGGAAAACGACACAGAACGACAGGAAGGGGTCAATGGCCGATACGCTTTTAAATTAGCGTGGGATTTTGTCCGATCTTGGGGCAAAGTGGAAGAGCAAAAATGTGCATCGCCCTAAATCCCGGAAGATTTTTGCGATTTTTTGTGCAAAAATGAGCAAGCTCACTTTTGGTGTGGGGATAACAAGAGGGAAAAATGATGGATACCAATTTAAAGTTTTCGCTGATCACCACGATTATTGCCCTCGGCGTGATCGTCGCATTCAGCCTGACCGCCATACTGCACTAATGTTCCGATGAGGGAGGAGCGCGGCCTCCTCCCCGTATCCCGCCATTATTATCAATTCTGCAAAAATCTTTTGTCATTTCGTTCACTTTTGTTTTTTTGTGATTGATGTCATGCTTTTGGCTTCTGATGTTACGCCGTCCTCCCTGACGGTCTGATGGAGTCATTGAATGAAAATCAACTTTCCTTTACTCGCGCTGGCGATCGGCGCCTTTGGCATCGGGACCACCGAGTTCTCCCCGATGGGATTGCTGCCGGTGATTGCCAAGGGCGTGGACGTCTCGATACCGGTAGCGGGAATGCTGATCAGTGCGTATGCCATCGGCGTCATGGTCGGCGCGCCGCTGATGACCCTGCTGCTGTCCCATCGCGCCCGACGCAATGCGCTGATTTTTCTGATGGGGATCTTCACCGTCGGCAACCTGCTGTCATCCATTGCGCCGGATTACACCACGCTGCTGCTGTCGCGCATTATTACCAGCCTCAACCACGGCGCCTTTTTTGGCCTGGGGTCGGTGGTGGCGGCCAGCGTGGTGCCCAAGCACAAGCAGGCCAGCGCGGTGGCCACCATGTTTATGGGCCTCACCATCGCTAATATCGGCGGCGTGCCTGCCGCGACCTGGCTTGGAGAAACCATCGGCTGGCGGATGTCCTTCCTCGCCTCCGCGGGGTTAGGCCTGCTGGCGATGGTGAGCCTGTGGTTCTCCCTGCCGAAGGGCAGCGCGGGCGAACGGCCGGATGTCAAACAAGAGCTTTCGGTCCTGTTACGGCCGCAGGTGCTTTCTGCCTTACTGACCACCGTGCTGGGCGCCGGGGCGATGTTTACGCTGTATACCTACATTTCGCCGGTACTGAATTCGCTGACCCATGCTTCATCGCTGTTTATCACCGCGATGCTGGTGCTGATTGGAGTTGGTTTTTCGCTGGGCAACTATCTGGGCGGCAAATTCGCCGACCGGTCGGTCTCCCGCACGCTGAAAGGCTTTCTGCTGCTGCTGATGGCGATCATGCTGGCGATACCGCTGCTGGCGCAATCCCAGGCGGGTGCGGCCATCAGTATGATCGTCTGGGGCGCAGCCACCTTTGCGGTAGTGCCGCCGCTGCAGATGCGAGTGATGCGCGTGGCGCATGAGGCGCCGGGTCTCTCTTCTTCGGTGAATATCGGGGCGTTCAACCTGGGCAACGCGCTGGGCGCCGCCGCCGGCGGAGCGGTGATCTCCGGCGGACTGGGATATGCGTTTGTGCCGGTGATGGGCGCGATTATTGCCGGTCTGGCGCTGCTGCTGGTCTGGTTTAGCGGACGAGCGCAGCCGGAGGAGGCCTTTGCCAGCCAGTCATAAACGGTGGGGAAGGGTGTAAAAAAAACCGCAGCAGGGGTCACTCTGCTGCGGTTTGTCGTTTATGCGGCCAGGTTAGCGGCAACAAACTTCCAGTTAACCAGCGCCCAGAAGTGGTCCAGATAGCTTGGACGGGCGTTGCGGTAGTCGATGTAGTAAGCATGTTCCCAGACGTCAACGGTCAGCAGCGGCTTCGCGTCGGTGGTCAGCGGGGTACCCGCGTTGCTGGTGGAGACGATAGCCAGGCTGCCGTCGGCATTTTTAACCAGCCAGGTCCAGCCAGCGCCAAAGTTTTTCGCCGCGGCGTCGGTAAATTTGGCCTTAAACTCTGCGAAGCTGCCGAAGGATTTGGCAATCGCGGCCGCCAGCTCGCCTTCCGGTTCGCCGCCGGCGTTCGGCGCCAGGCAGTTCCAGTAGAAGGTGTGGTTCCAGACCTGCGCCGCGTTGTTGAAAACGCCGCCTTCAGAGGTGCGCACGATCTCTTCGAGCGATTGACCTTCGAACGCGGTGCCTTTGATCAGGTTGTTGAGGTTAGTGACATACGCCTGGTGGTGTTTACCGTAGTGGTATTCCAGGGTTTCTGCGGAAATGTGCGGCGCCAGGGCGTCTTTTGCATATGGTAATGCAGGTAATTCAAACGACATTGCTACTCTCCTTATAACTTTTTGTTTTATCTCACATTGACAAGATGAGGTTTTCACCTGAATCGCGTTCTGACCGCCCGACGCTGTCGCGTCCCGGGCCTGTTATTGTATTGAGAATGTTAACATTTGCCGCAGGCAGTGAAAAGCCTTACAACGATAAAGGCTATTATCGCCGGCGCAACTGCCGAAGGCTTAACCGTTTTCTGCGGAGCGGCGCGTTAAGACGCCCGCAGATGTTGCAAAAATGTATAAATAAAAGGAGGCTGGGTCTCCAGCCTCTCACCGCGATGGTTAATTTCTCAGCAGGCCATCTTAAGGCCCCGCAGCGCAAACGACTGAGTGAAAATAAGCATTTTAAATCAAATAATTAATGACGCTATGCTTTCAGGCAATCGCCGCTATGCCAATAATTCATTGTCTATTTTGATATTTGTATGACAAATATAGCCGCCGGCAGTAATTTCCACAGGATGGCTACGATGGCAAAAACAGATGAAGTGGTAAGCCCGAAAATGATCCCGGTCGTGCAGGGGATCGTTGACTGGATCGAAGCACATATTTTTGACACCCTGCCGGTAAGCGCGATAGCGAAAAAGTCCGGCTACTCGCACTGGTATTTCCAGCGGCAATTCGCCATGGTGACCGGCTGCACGCTGGCGAGCTACCTCAGCCGCCGGAAGATGACCATCGCGACAATCTACTTAACGCAGACCGAGGCCTCCATGCAGAGTATTTCCCAACGTCTGGGGTACGACGGGCAGGCGGCGTTCTGCCGCACCTTTCACCGTCACTTTGGCATGTCGCCCACCCGCTATCGTCGGGAAGCGCCGGTCACAGAGGCGAATATGCAGTTTCCCCTGACGGTGGGGGCGGAGAACGCGCAGGTGAAGAGGGCTGCCGCCGTAGCGGCAGACCGGGATCAGCGAATGGTTTTCGGGGTCATGACGCGACGGGCGCCGACGTAATGGCGTACCCAGTAATCTTCGCTCAGGGAGGTGATTTGAATATCGCGCCCCGTGCGCGGGGACTGAATGAATTTCCCGTTGCCGACGTAAACGCCAACGTGGTCGGCAGTGCCGCGTCCGCGGGTGCGGAAGAAGACCAGGTCGCCGCTCTGCAGTTCGTCACGATCGACCGGACGCGCATCGCGCAGGTGGTACATTTCATTGGCGGTACGCGGGATATGAATCTTGACCAGGTCTTTGTAGGCGTAATAGACCAGCCCGCTGCAGTCGAACCCGGTGCGCGGCGAGGTGCCGCCCCAGCGATACGGTTTACCCAGCTGGCCCATCAGTTTGTTCATGGCGGTACTCTGCGCTTTTTGCACCCGGACCTTATGCGCGTCGGCGATCGTCAGATTCGCTTCGCTGGCCTCGGGTTTACAGCGTTTTTTATAGCCCTTACGCACCACGCATTTGCTTTTGACGCTGTTCAGCGCCAGGGCCGGCTCGGCGCTGGCGGCCACCGTTTTTGCGCACTGCTTTTTATACCCTTTACGCAGCACGCATTTTTTCGTGGCGCCGGCGGCCTGACGATGAAGCGCGGTTTGGCTTGCTGCGGTAGAGCGGGTAGGGAGCCGGGTGCTCGAGGATTTTTTACTGGTGGTTTTAGCGGTGGTTTTACTTTTTTGACTGGTTGCTTTTTTCTTGCGCTCTGAGCCGCTTTTCGCGGGTAACGCCTTTGGCGAGGCGGAGGCGTGCGTATGCCCTGAAGCCTGAGCCAGTGGCGTGAATGAGATAGATGTGAACAGTAATGCACAGAGCGATATCGCGATTTTGTTTAGCCGCGCCACTGAGCAATCCCCTGATTAATTACAGACATGTACAAATGCCTGACGATGAATGACAAACCGGAACGATTCTAAAGCATAAAAACCCGGAAAGTTAATATTCTTTTGTATCAAAAATGTCGATTGGTTAACGATTGCAAGAAAACGCGTCAGACATTGACCGCCTCGCACAGAAAATGCGCAACGCGCGCCTGCCCGCGACGGCAAAATGATATTTTTAAGGCAACTTCGCGCAACAGAAGATAAAATATGAATAGTGAAAAAAATGTTATTATCGGTCCTGCCCTCGGGACGCTACAATGACAAGTTACTGCCGTAGAAAGAAGTTTAAGGAAGCACGACAATGAGCTCGACTTTAGAAAAGATCCAACGCCAAATCGCTGAAAACCCGATCCTGCTGTACATGAAAGGTTCGCCGAAGCTGCCAAGCTGCGGTTTCTCCGCTCAGGCCGTTCAGGCGCTGTCCGCCTGCGGCGAACGTTTTGCTTACGTTGATATCCTGCAGAACCCGGATATCCGCGCCGAGCTGCCAAAATATGCCAACTGGCCGACCTTCCCGCAGCTGTGGGTGGACGGTGAACTGGTGGGCGGCTGCGATATCGTCATCGAGATGTACCAGCGCGGTGAACTGCAGCAGCTGATCAAAGAGACAGCGTCGAAATACCACACTGACGAGCCGAAAGCGGAATAATTCCCGCGGTCAGTAAAAAAGCGACTTCCTGGAAGTCGCTTTTTTTATCACTCCGGCGTCGCCACCGGCAGCGGCCAACCGCCCAGACGCTTCCAGCGGTTCACTATCTCGCAAAACAGCTGTGCCGTCTGCTCGGTATCGTAGAGGGCGGAGTGGGCCTGCGCGCCGTCGAACGGCATACCCGCGGCAATACAGGCTTTCGACAACACCGTCTGGCCCAAAGCCAGCCCGCTCAGCGCGGCGGTGTCGAAGGTGACAAACGGATGGAACGGGTTGCGTTTTAGCCCCGCCCGTTCGGCGGCGGTCATGGTGAAGCTGTGGTCAAATGTGGCGTTGTGCGCCACCATGATAGCCCGACTGCAGTCGCTCTCTTTCATCCCTTTGCGTACCATTTTGAAGATGGCATGCAGAGCGTCGTATTCGCTAACGGCGCCGCGCTCTGGATCGTGCGGGTTAATCCCGTTAAAGGCCAGCGCTTCGGGCTGAAGATTGGCGCCCTCGAAAGGTTCAACATGGAAATGCAGCGTTTCATCGGGCATCAGCCAGCCTTGCTCATCCATCTTCAACGTAATGGCGGCGATCTCCAGCAGGGCGTCGGTTTTGGCATTAAATCCTGCGGTTTCAACATCAATCACCACTGGATAAAAACCGCGGAAACGGTCGCACAGACCATTCAGTTGAGCGTTCTCGGACATCAGATTCTCTTAGCTGGAAAAAAGTAGCGCGCATTATGGCAAATTTTGCCACGGCTTGCAGCAGGCAGGGGTGAAAACAACGGGCGCCGCAGCGCCCGGGCGAACGAGGATAATGAAGTCGCTATGGTCGGGGGGTTAGTTGCCCAGCCCTTTGCCGGCGTCTTTCTCTTCAATCAGCTCGATTTTGTAACCGTCAGGATCTTCCACGAAGGCGATAACGGTGCTGCCGCCTTTTACCGGCCCGGCTTCGCGGGTAACGTTGCCCCCGTTCTGGCGGATCCGCTCGCAGGCTTCGGCGGCGTTGTCGACGCTCAGCGCGATGTGACCGTAGGCGGTGCCCAGCTCATAGCTGTCCACGCCCCAGTTGTAGGTCAGTTCGATCACCGCGGTATCGCTCTCTTCGCCGTAGCCGACGAAGGCGAGGGAGTATTTGTACTCCGGGTTTTCGCTGGTGCGCAGCAGCTTCATGCCCAACACATTGGTATAGAAGTCGATAGAACGTTGCAGGTCGCCAACGCGCAGCATGGTGTGGAGTAAGCGCATAATGTCCCCTATGCAGTTTATTTGATAGATCAGAGCCTTGAGTATAGCGGCGATACGTCGCCGCTATCAATGGAGGGATTACAGCGTAGGATAATCGGTGTAGCCTTCCGCGCCGCCGCCGTAGAAGGACTCCGGGCGCTGCGGGTTGAGCGCCGCTTTTTTCTGCAGGCGGGCAACCAGATCCGGGTTGGCGATGTAATCGCGGCCAAAGGCCACGGCATCAATCAGCCCTTTGCTGATCAGGTCGTTGGCTTTTTCAACGGTGTAGGCGCCAGCGCCAATGATCACGCCCGGGAAGCGGTCGCGAACTTTCTGACGGAAGTCTTCGCTGTACGGCTTGCCGCCCGCCCAGTCCGGCTCGGACATGTGCAGATAGGCGATACCGCGTTTCGCCAGCTCGCTAATCAGATACAGCGCGTCTTCTTCTTCGTTCGGGCCATTATCTACATTCTGGAAGCTGCCAATCGGCGACACGCGGATGCCAATCCGGTCGGCGCTCCACTCTTTGCTCACGGCGTCAACCACTTCCAGCACCAGACGGGCGCGGTTTTCCACGCTGCCGCCATACTGGTCGGTACGCTGGTTCGCCGATGGCGAGAGGAACTGGTGCAGCAGATAGCCGTGAGCCGAGTGCAGTTCAACCAGATCGAAACCGGCGTCACGGGCATTGCCCACCGCCTGACGGAAATCATCGACGATCCCCGGGATCTCTTCGGTTTCCAGAGCGCGAGGCATCGAGGTGTCGGCGCGGATGGCGTGGCCGTTTTCGTCGCGCAGCGAGGTGCGGGTGCCGGCGCTCAGCGCAGACGGCGCTACCGGGGCGGCGCCGCCGGGCTGCAGGCTGCTATGGGAAATTCGCCCGGTATGCCACAGCTGCACGGCGATATGGCCGTTTTCCGCGTGAACGCCGGCGGTGATTTTCTGCCAGGCGGCAATCTGCTCCGGGCTGTGCAGTCCTGGCGCGCCGGCATAGCCTTTGGCCTGGGCGGAAATCTGCGTCGCTTCGCTGATGATCAGCCCGGAGCTGGCGCGCTGACGGTAATATTCGCCCATCAGCGGGGTAGGGATATCGCCCGGCTCGATGCTGCGCAGACGCGTCAGTGGAGCCATAAATACGCGATTAGGGACGGTGACGGCACCGACTTTCATCGGGGTGAATAATTTTGATTCCGACATAATGACTCCTGAGTAGACCGGTCGTCTAGGAACTGATGAAATAAAAACGCCTGTTAAACAGCAGGCGCCGCAATAATCTGTTTCGCGTGGGCAAGGGCGCTCTCCAGCGGCGTTGCGCTACGCGTTATTTTGGCCTGCAGGTTGGCGCCGAGCCACAGGGAATAGAGCACCTGCGACAGGGTCATGGCCTCGCCGTCAAATGTCAGACTGCCTTCCTGGCGTCCTTTCTCCAGCGCGTCGCCCAGCAGGGCGATGATCTGGCTGGCGCCGTGGTTCATGGCGGTGCGCATGTCTTCCGACAGATCGCAGACCTCTGCCGACAGCTTGACGGTAAGACACCCGCTAATAATTCCCTGCTGGTAAAACTGATTCAGCGTGTGCTGATAGTAGGCCAGCAGCCGATCGCGATAGTTGCCGTCGCCATGGGCGAAATGCTCGACCAGGCGCTGCAGATATCCGGCGAAATGGTTTTCCAGCAAGGCGACGCCGAAGGCTTCTTTAGAGCGAAAGTAATGATAGAAAGAGCCCTTGGGCACTTCCGCCGTCTTCAGGAGTTCGCTCAAGCCCATGCCGGTAAAACCGCGATGCATGCAAAGCCGCTCGCCGGTGGCCAGAATATGTTCTCGGGTATCGCAATCGCTGTGTCTGTTCATGGGGCACACTGTAGTAGACCGATTGGTCTAATGCAAGACCCGGCGCAAAAATGTTAGCTGGCGCAGCACGTAGTGAACAAAATTTGCGTCAGCGCGGGGAAACGTCTTCAATGAAAGGAGATGAGGGGACAGGAGGCGTGTGGTGGCAGAGCAGTTAGAGTTTTTCCCGGTGCAGAGCCCGTGCCGGGGAATTTGTCAGACCGATGAGCGCGGCTACTGTCGCGGCTGTTTCCGTAGCCGTGAGGAACGTTTTAACTGGCAAACGATGAGCGATGCGCAGAAACAGGAGGTATTGCGTCTGTGCCGTCAACGCCTGTTGCGCAAAATCCGCGCAAACAGGCCAGAGGCGGCGGAAGAACCGCAGCAACCCTCACTGTTTTAAGCCAAAAATTACGTATACTCAGAGCACTTTTTTATTGAGGAAGCGGTTATGGTTCAGCGTATTGCTATGGCTCCCCAGGGGCCGGAATTTTCGCGTTTTGTGATGGGCTACTGGCGTCTGATGGACTGGAAAATGTCGCCAGGCGAGCTGGTCAGCTTTATCGAACAGCATCTCGATTTAGGTATTACCACCGTCGATCACGCCGATATCTATGGTGATTACCAGTGCGAGTCCGCTTTTGGTGAAGCCCTGAAGCTGGCGCCGCATCTGCGTAGCCGAATGGAAATTGTCAGCAAATGCGGCATTGCCACCCGGGCGCGCGCTGAAAACACCATCGGTCACTACATTACCGACCGGGACCACATCGTGCTCAGCGCTGAGCAATCGCTGCGTAATCTGGCGACGGACCATCTCGATCTGCTGCTGATCCACCGGCCGGATCCGCTGATGGACGCCGACGAGGTGGCTGAAGCCTTCCTCGCGCTGCATCACAGCGGCAAAGTACGTCATTTCGGCGTCTCGAACTTTACCCCTGCCCAGTTCACCCTCCTGCAGTCGCGCCTGCCGTTTACGCTTGCTACCAACCAGGTGGAGATCTCGCCGGTGCATCAGCCGTTGCTGCTCGACGGCACCCTCGATCAGCTGCAGCAGCTGCGTATTCGCCCGATGGCCTGGTCCTGCCTCGGCGGCGGCCGCCTGTTTAATGAAGAGGGCTTTCAGCCGCTGCGCGACGAGCTGGCCCAGGTAGCCCACGAGCTTAACGCCGACAGCATCGAGCAGGTGGTTTATGCCTGGGTGCTGCGCCTGCCATCGCAACCGCTGCCGATTATCGGCTCGGGCAAAATTGAGCGCGTGCGCTCGGCGATTGTGGCTGAAAAGCTGAGTATGACCCGCCAGCAGTGGTTCCGTATCCGCAAAGCCGCGCTCGGTTACGACGTGCCATAACCGGCATTTCGCCTCCGGAAACCTGTTCCTGGTTTACACTTAACAGGGAGACAGCCATCCGGAGGTGTTATGCAACGATGTATTCTCGCTATCCTTTCCCTCGCATTTTGCGCTGGCGCACAGGCCGTCAGTGAAGATGTGCAACTTAATCTCGTGACCAGCCAGGGCGTTGGTCAATCCATCGGCAGTGTAAAAATCACCGAAACCGACCGCGGACTCGAATTTGCTCCCGATCTGCGAGCGTTGCCGCCGGGCAAGCACGGCTTTCATATCCATGCTGAAGGTAGCTGCCAGCCGGCGATGAAAGAGGGCAAAGCCGTAGCCGCCGGAGCGGCGGGCGGACATTACGATCCGCAACATACCGGTAAACATGAAGGGCCGCTGGGCACCGGACATCTTGGCGATTTGCCCCTGCTGGTGGTCAACGACGCGGGCGTGGCTGACCAGCCGATTATCGCTCCGCGTCTGAAAACGCTGGCGGAAGTGAAAGGCAAAGCGCTGATGGTTCATGTCGGCGGCGATAATATGGCCGACAGTCCGCAGCCGCTGGGCGGCGGCGGCGAACGGTTTGCCTGCGGGGTGATTAAGTAATCTTTTCGCCAATCGTTCCGGCGACCGGAGCCTGTTCCAGCTGCGATAGCGCGCAATACAGTCGCCAGATCGCGGCGGCCAGCTCCCGGGCCGCCGGCTGATGATGGCGGTTCAGAACCTCGCAGATCCGCAGCAGCTCCTGCAGCGTGGTGGCCAGCGGCCGCTGCTGCACGCCGCGCTCGCTCATGACATCGCGCAGCAGGTTGATACACAGATCGCGCACCTGGGCGAGCGGATCGGAGCGGGTTTCCCACTCGCGAAGCTGCCAGACCACGTGGGAGCAGTTCAGCAAGACCACTCCCCAGCGCAGTAGCCAGCGGCGCGCCAGCGCATCCTGGCTCTGACTGAGCTGGCTGACGTGGTGATATACCAGCGATTCAAATTCGTGCTCGCTGTGCTGGGGGCGGCGGCTGAGCTGATCGACAAAGTGACGCCGTAACGCTCTGATGTGCCGTCGCCCTTTGCGGGCGTCCGAGCCGGGACTGAGCACCGCAAAAGCCAGCCACGCAAAGCCCACGCCGACAATCTTGCTTAAATTGTCATTGAAAAAGGCCGCATAGTCGTACACCGGTGGGTTGGTGACGGAGATAAACGAGCCCATAAAGACGATAAGCTGCCCCCACAGGCCGGCAAATTTTGGCCACTGCAGCTTGAGTAACTGCATGGTGGTCAGCAACGGGAACAGAAACAGCAGGAACTGCCACAGGTCGGTGATCTGCACCATCAGGCCAAATTTCACCACAAAACTGAACAGCGACAGCAGGACCAGGGTCTGCATCAGCAGGGTTAGCGAGCGAAACGGCGAGGCCGACACCGAGTAGAGTACGCAGCAGATGGAGGCCAGGGTCAGGGCCGCCGCGCAGCTGGTCCACTGGGTACTGATCCCCCACGCGCCTATCGCCACCAGGGCGCAAAAGGTACGAATGCCGTTGAGCAGGGCTTCCGCCTGGTCCGTGTGGCGGGTCAGCGCGGGTGCGGAAGGAACATTGAACTCGGCGATCGCTGAGGCATTTTCAACCCGGCGGATCCAGCGGCTGCTTTCCAGATAAATGCGGCAGAAATAGCGTAACCGCGCCCAGAAGGCGAGGTGGCGGTAATCCGCGCCCGGCGGCGGCGCCAGCGGCGCCAGAATGCGGGCGACGTGATAGCTGTCAGCATGGGCGGTGGCGAGCTCCGCAAGCAACGACTCCAGCACCTGGCGGGTATTGGCCGGGGCGTCAGGCCAGTTCAGCAGCATACGCCGCAGGCTGGAAATGACGCTGGTCATTCGGAGCTGTTGGTGCAGCAGGTAGTTCAGCAGGGGATTCTGCCGACGGAAGCGGTAGTGGCTCCAAAAGGCCTGGATGCGCAGCAGGTTCATGGTCAGGATCTGGCCAATTACGCTTTCATGGGCGGTGCGGATAGCATCCGTCGTTTCCGGTACCCACAGCAGACTGGCGTGCTCCAGCAGGCGGGCGTGCATGGTTTTCAGAGCCGTCAGCAGGTTGCTGCCATCGGAGGTGCTGGGCAGGATCATCATCATCAACCCGCCGCACAGGATCCCGACGATGACTTCGCAGACGCGCGACTGGGCAATCACCCATAGCTCGTAGCTGTCGCTGATATTAATCACCGGAAAGGCGATGATGGCGCAGGTATAGCCCGCCAGCTGAAAGGCGTAGGCCACGTTGTTGGTGAACAGGGCGCAGGCCCAGGTGCAGAGCGCCAGCCAGCCGGAGATACTGAACAGGAACAGCCAGGGATCGTTGAGCGTATGGCCCGCCAGCAGCAGGGCGGCGCAGGCGCCGAGCAGGCTGCCGGCAATGCGGCCAAAACTTTTACTGATCACCCCGCCGACGGTGGGAAAGCTGACCACCGCCGCGGAGGTCATCGCCCAGTAGGGCTCATCCAGATCCAGCGCATAGGCGATGCTCAGCGCAAGACACATGGCGATGCCGTTACGCAGCGCGTATCGCCACTGCGGTCGGGTGGCTTTAACCCAGGGCAGCGTGCGCCATGACAGGGTCTGCAGATTCATCACTGTCCGCCGATCGAGACGGTGCAGGTGGTGCCGGAGACCAGAGTGACATCGGCCGGCAAGCTATCAAAGGCAATCCGCACCGGGACGCGCTGGGCGAGGCGGACCCAGGGGATATTCGGTTTGATATTGGCCACCAGCCCGGTTCCCTGTTCCACGCTCTGGTCGACAATCGCGCGACCGATGCTGGCGACATGCCCCTGCAGCGTCTGCTGATTGCTGTAGAGAATGATTTGCGCCGGATCGCCGATGCGAATATGGCGCAGTTTGGTCTCTTCAAAGTAGCCCAGCACATAGAACGAATGGCTGTCCACCAGGGCAAATATCGGATGGCCGGTGGTGGCGTAATCGCCGACCCGGGTGGAGAGGTTAGTCACCCAGCCGTCTACCGGCGCTTTGACTACCGTCTGGCTGAGCTGCCACTGCGCATGCTTTAGCGCCGCCTCGGTGACACCGACTCCCGCTCTGGCGGCCGCCAGGGTGGTGGTGGCGGTATTCAGGGCGGTATTGGCGTTTTCAAGGTCTTCAGCCGAGATGGCATTCTGCGACAGGTTTCTGCGACGGCGGGCTTCGCTGGCGGCTTTGCTTTGCTCCGCCTGCGCTTTCGCCACCTCAGCTTGCGCTTTCGCCAGCTGCGCCTGGGCGTTCAGCACCGCAATGCGGTAGGGGGTGTCGTCGATGGTAAACAAGACTTCACCGGCCTTGACTCGCTGGTTATCGGCCACGTTAAGCTGCAGAATACTGCCGGAGACCTGAGGGGTGATCCCGACCTGCTCGGCGCGCACTTTCCCGTCGCGGGTCCAGGGGGACTGAGTGTAGAAATTCCATAACAACCACGCGGCAACCAGTGCGATGGCCGCCACCAACAGCGTTGACAAATATTTTAATTTTTTCATAGCAGGTAGATCACCAGGCAATCAATAACAGCAGGGCCAGACAGACCGCGAGCGCGAACAGGGAGAGATCCATCAGCAGGGGATGCCAGATGTCGCCCGCATACATCCAGTCACGCAGCTGGCGATGTAAAAACAGCCAGATAAAGAAGCCCAGCAAGACGGCTTTGAACAACGGAGGGAAATAGACGGATGCGCCGAACATCAGGTCCTGCAGCGGCAATCCGGATGAATTAAGACTCAGTTTCACAAGCAAAAATCCTTTGCCATAACAGGGATAACCTCAGGACGTGCTACTCTTTAACAGTGTAAATCATTGTTTTGGTTTTTGTTGAATCAAGTAATTCATTTGTTTTGATTATTCAAATGCTGCACACTATTCTAAAATCAGTATAATAACTTAGCAAGCTAATTATAAGGAGATGAAATTGGAATCGCCACTTGGTTCTGATCTGGCACGTTTAGTTCGCGTCTGGCGCGCGCTAATCGACCATCGCCTGAAACCTCTGGAGTTAACGCAGACCCACTGGGTCACGCTGCATAACATCCACCAGCTGCCGCCTGAGCAGTCGCAGATCCAGCTGGCGAAAGCCATCGGTATTGAACAACCGTCGCTGGTGCGTACGCTCGATCAGCTGGAGGAGAAAGGGCTTATTTCTCGCCAGACCTGCGCAAGCGATCGGCGGGCCAAACGCATCAAGTTGACTGAAAAAGCCGAACCGCTGATCAATGAGATGGAAGAGGTGATAGGCAAGACCCGCGATGAAATCCTCTCGGGGGTCTCGAAGCAGGAAGTGGAGACGTTGCTCCACTTAATTCGTAAACTTGAACAAAATATCCTCGATCTCCAAGCGAAAGATTAATCCTTTTGCGGCCCGGGCTATCCCGGGCCTTTTTTTACCCGCCCTGGCGTCGCCAGATCACCACCCGGTTACGTCCGCTGTTTTTTGCTTCATACATGGCTTCGTCCGCACGCTGGACGCACTCCTCCGCCGTCACACTTCTGTCATGGGTGGTATACACCCCCATGCTGATGGTCATCCGCTCTGGCAGAGCGGTCTGCTCGGCGCTGACCGCCAGACGGATGCGCTCGGCGATCGCCTGCGCCTCGTTCTCTGAGGTGTTGACCAGCAGCAGGGCAAACTCCTCACCGCCGATGCGGGCGGCGACATCATCCTTGCGCGAATGGCTGTCCAGCACCGAGGCGGCAAATTGGATCACCTTGTCGCCGGCGATGTGGCCGTAGTTATCGTTGATGCGTTTGAAATGGTCGAGGTCGCTGATAATCACCGACAGCGGATGCTGGGCCTTCACCTTCGCCAGCTGCTGGTTTAGGGTGTCATAGAAGAAGCTGCGGTTATAGAGGCGGGTCAGCGGGTCGCGGATCGAATTCTGGTAGGAGTTGACATACTTGTGGTTAGACTCCCGATAGAGGATAAAGACGTCGACCAGCAGCACCAGGATCAGGAACAGGGTGCACAGCGTTTCAAAAAAACGCGCCTGATACCAGGCCTGATCGAGTTCCCCAACGGTAGAGAGCAGCCGGAAGAGGGTGAACAAATATGCGCTACAAAAAAAAGCGCCGCTATACCAGAAAATATTGCGCAGTTTGCTCAAGCAAATTATTAATATTAGCGTGATAAACCAGACTGCCATCAGCAGCCAGCTGATAATACTTTGCCACAGCGGGGTGAAAGTATGATTCAGGTCGTCGATAAAATTGATGCTCAGCTTCGGCGAGTGGCTGGAGTACAGCCATGATAAATAAATAATGGTTAATACAAGAACAATACATGCCGCGAAAGTCATTACATGGGCTTTCCAGGAATGCATGATGCGCCGGCGGAAGTAATACAAAATAATTGATGACATGAATAAGATAGCCATCATTATATTGCGAAAGAAATAATATATGACGGCGTCATTTTGTTTCACCACCGGCGAGGGATTGCAGCTGAGCCAGTCCGGATAGCTGCTGAGCGTGCCCAGCATCAGCAACGCCGAACAGGCAAAGCCGAAAGCGACAGGGGTCAGATACAGGCGACGCTTGCTGCTCCAGTATTTCATGCCCATAAAACAGGCAATAGTGATATGAAACACCATCAGAAAACTGGTCAGCAGAGGAAATAGTGTAGATGAAGTGCTGTTGAATCTGGTGTGAAAAAAGTCCGTCAACCCGGTCATGCCGACCCCGGCCAGTAAACAAATACAAATATAAACGATAAGACGTTTAACGATATGATTCATGTGTTTGGGCATAGACAATATTCCACAGGGAAAAGCAAGGGCAACGATATTGCGTCGACATAAAAAGAGTAATGTGCAGAAGAGTAGTCGGGGATGACTGATAAAATATTGCGCAGGCGCAATGATTAATGCAATTCAAAAATTAAGATGTCTGAATGCTAATGCGAAGCTATTAGGGGGTAATAAATGCAGAGGAATAATACGATGCGGCATAACCGGCCGCATCGTCAGAGGGATTATCGAGGAGAGACGGTGACCTGGCTGCCGCTGCCGGCAATCGCCACGCGCTGACCCACGGAGAACGGGGTGCTGCCCTGTTTCTGCACCACCATAATGGTATTGCCGTCATCCTTACGGATTTCCAGTTCCACGCCCTGGGTTTTATTCATCGCACCCTGCACGCCCTGACCGGCTACGCCGCCCGCGACCGCACCTGCCGCTGTGGCCAGAGAGCGTCCGGTACCGCCGCCGATGGTGTTCCCGAGGAACCCACCCAGCACCGCACCGCCAATCGCCCCGATGGCATTGCTGTCGTCGCCGCTCTGGATCTGTACGGCGCGGGTATGCACGATGGTACCGTATGTCACGCTCTGCACCTGTTTGGCTTCAGATGCGGAATAAACATCGCCGGACAGGCCGCTGCTGCTCACGCAGCCTGCGAGCGTGAAACCAATCATCGATACAGCCAAAACACGTAAAATCATTTATGAATCTCCTGTTCACCGAAGGTGTTCAATTGAACGTCCATGCGGTTAATTATATGGCATTTAGTCGTCGGCGGGCATAGCTTCTCTCCGGACTATACAAAAAATAATAATTAATGGTGCTTCAACCATAACTAAACGCCGGTTCTTTACGATGTTCTCTGAATTGTCGCTCTATTGTTAAAAAGTATTATTACAACATAGCATTAGCGGACACTTTATGGTGGAGTGAAGGATATACAAGGGTCATGGAATGAAGGAACAACGTATGAGATCGGGTCGCTTTATTGGCGTTATGTCTGGTACCAGCCTTGATGGTATCGATGTCGTTTTGGCTGCCATCAATGAAAACATGGTGGCGCAGCAGGCCAGTCTCACCTGGCCCATCCCACACGCGATAAAAGAAGAGATTCTGGCGATTTGCCAGGGCCAGTCATTGACCCTTTCACAGCTAGGTCGTCTGGACACCCGACTGGGGCGGCTGTTTGCCGATGCCGTGCTGGCGCTGATGCGTCAGGAAAAGCTCAAACCCACCGACGTTATTGCCATCGGCTGCCATGGACAGACCGTATGGCATGAACCCCAGGGCGACGCGCCGCATACGATGCAAATTGGCGATAACAACCAGATCGCCGCCCACACCGGCGTCACCGTGGTGGGGGATTTTCGTCGCCGGGATATGGCGCTTGGCGGGCAAGGGGCGCCGCTGGTGCCGGCATTCCATCATGCGCTGCTGGCGCACCCCGTTGAGCGGCGGATGGTGCTCAATATCGGCGGGATCGCTAATGTATCGCTGCTGGTGCCGGGCCAGCCGGTGCGGGGCTATGATACCGGACCGGGAAATATGTTGCTGGACGCCTGGATCTGGCGCCAGCAGGGCAAACCGTACGATAAGGACGCCCAATGGGCCAGCGAAGGCAAAGTGCTCCTGCCGCTGCTGCAGGATATGCTGAGCGATCCATGGTTTGCCCTGCCGGCGCCGAAAAGCACCGGTCGGGAATATTTCAATTACGGCTGGCTGGAGCAGCATCTGGCTCGTTATCCTGGGCTGCGCGGGCAGGATGTGCAGGCAACGCTCGCGGAATTAACCGCCGTGACCATCAGTGAGCAGGTATTGTTAAGCGGCGGCTGCGAGCGTTTGTTAGTGTGCGGCGGCGGCGCGCGTAACCCATTGTTAATGGCGCGCCTGGCGGCCCTGCTGCCAGGAACCGAAGTCTCCACCACCGATGAGGCGGGGATCAGCGGCGATGATATGGAAGCGCTGGCCTTTGCCTGGCTGGCCTGGCGCACGATCGCCGGCCTGCCGGGTAATCTGCCCTCCGTGACCGGCGCCAGCGAAGCCACGGTGCTGGGCGCCATTTTCCCTGCTAACCCGCCGCAGAATCGGAGTTAACTGAAATCTTAAAGACGACGCGACCGGTAAACTGGACAAGTTAAGCGGAGGGCGGAGTGCCCTCCGTGACCGGGAAAGTCGAAGGCAAACGAATGAAAAAAATTCTTATCGCAGTTGTACCTTTTATGCTGGCGGGCTGTAGCTACTACAACCAGTTTGTCGAGCGGATGCAGACGGACACGCTGGAGTATCAATGCGACCAGAAACCGTTGACGGTCCATCGCAATAACCAACGCCAGCAGGTTAGTTTTATCTATGACAATCAGCAGCTGAATCTGTCAGAGGGGCTGTCGGCTTCCGGCGCGCGCTACACCGACGGCGTCTATGTCTTCTGGTCGAAAGGCGATACCGCCACCGTCTATAAGCGCGACCGCATCGTCCTCGATAACTGCCAGCTGCAGACCGCCAAACGTTGAGATTTCTGTCCGGGGGGCGCACAATAACGCCACCTTTTGACTATATCCTCAATGGCCATGTCTGATAACGACGAACTCCAGCAAATCGCGCACTTGCGCCGTGAATACACCCGTGGCGGTTTGCGTCGCCACGATCTTCCTGCTGAACCTCTGCCGCTGTTTGAGCGCTGGCTGCGTCAGGCCTGCGACGCGAAACTCGCCGACCCAACGGCCATGGTGGTTGCCACCGTTGATGAGCGCGGCCAACCCTATCAGCGCATTGTGCTGCTTAAGCATTACGACGAAAAAGGGCTGGTGTTTTATACCAACCTCGGCAGCCGCAAAGCCCATCAGATTGAAAATAACCCGCAGGTCAGCCTGCTGTTTCCGTGGCATATGCTGGAGCGCCAGGTGATGGTGATCGGCAAAGCGGAACGCCTGTCGACGCTGGAGGTGGTCAAATATTTCCACAGCCGCCCGCGTGACAGCCAGATCGGCGCCTGGGTCTCGCAACAGTCGAGCCGGATCTCTGCCCGCGGTATCCTGGAGAGCAAATTCCTCGAGCTGAAGCAGAAATTCCAGCAGGGTGAAGTGCCCCTGCCGAGTTTCTGGGGCGGATTCCGCGTCAGCATCGAGCAGATGGAGTTCTGGCAGGGGGGTGAACATCGCCTGCACGATCGCTTTTTATACCAGCGCGATAACGGCGCCTGGAAAATCGACCGCCTGGCACCGTAATTGCCGAAATTAGTTATCGAAGCGCTGGCGCTGAAAGGGCCGGCGCTTTATTCTATGTACTTTTCGCATCTGGCGAAAAGTCGTGTACCGGCAGAGGTGCAGTCGTTTATACATGGAGAATTTGATGGCAAGCAGTAACTTGATTAAACAATTGCAAGAGCGGGGGCTGGTAGCCCAGGTGACGGACGAGGAAGCGTTAGCAGAGCGACTGGCGCAAGGCCCGATCGCGCTCTATTGCGGCTTCGATCCTACCGCTGACAGCTTGCATTTGGGGCATCTTGTTCCATTGTTATGCCTGAAACGCTTCCAGCAGGCAGGTCATAAACCTGTGGCGCTGGTGGGCGGCGCTACCGGTCTGATTGGCGACCCAAGCTTTAAAGCCGCTGAGCGTAAGCTTAATACCGAGGATACCGTGCAGGAGTGGGTGGATAAAATCCGCAAACAGGTAGCCCCGTTCCTTGATTTTGACTGCGGCGACAACTCGGCGATCGCGGCGAACAACTATGACTGGTTTGGCAGCATGAACGTGCTGACCTTCCTGCGCGATATTGGTAAACACTTCTCTGTTAACCAGATGATCAACAAAGAAGCGGTGAAGCAGCGCCTGAATCGTGACGATCAGGGCATCTCCTTTACCGAGTTTTCTTACAATCTGCTGCAGGGTTACGACTTCGCCTGCCTGAACAAGCTGCACGGCGTGGCGCTGCAGATTGGCGGCTCCGACCAGTGGGGCAACATTACCTCCGGTATCGATCTGACGCGTCGTCTGCACCAGAACCAGGTGTTTGGCCTCACCGTGCCGCTGATTACCAAAGCGGACGGTACCAAGTTCGGCAAAACCGAGGGCGGCGCCGTGTGGCTGGATCCGAAAAAGACCAGTCCGTATAAATTCTACCAGTTCTGGATCAACACCGCGGATGCTGATGTCTATCGCTTCCTCAAGTTCTTCACCTTTATGGACATCGCAGAGATCAATGCCCTGGAAGAAGAAGATAAAAACAGCGGTAAAGCGCCGCGCGCCCAGTACGTGCTGGCAGAGCAGGTGACGCGTCTGGTGCACGGCGAAGAGGGCCTGGAAGCGGCGAAACGCATTACCGAGAGCCTGTTCAACGGCAACCTGAGCGACCTGAGCGAAGCTGACTTCGAACAGCTGGCTCAGGACGGCGTGCCGATGATTGAGATGGAAAAGGGCGCCGATCTGCTGCAGGCGCTGGTGGATTCCGTGCTGCAGCCGTCCCGCGGCCAGGCGCGTAAAACCGTCGCCTCTAACGCAGTGACCATCAACGGTGAAAAACAGGCCGATCCGGAATATGTTTTTGCCGACAGCGATCGCCTGTTCGGCCGCTACACCTTGCTGCGCCGCGGTAAGAAGAATTACTGCCTGGTCTGCTGGAAATAAAAAAATACTACCAGGGCGTGGGAAACCACGCCCTTTTTCTTTTTAGGGTTGTGGTAAGAAAATGAAGAACATCCTCGCCATTCAGTCTCACGTTGTGTTTGGCCACGCCGGCAACAGTGCCGCCGAGTTCCCGATGCGCCGCCTGGGCGCCAATGTCTGGCCCCTCAATACCGTACAGTTCTCTAACCACACGCAGTACGGCAAATGGACCGGCTGTGTGATGCCGCCTTCGCACCTGACGGAGATCGTCCAGGGCATCGCCGCTATCGATAAGCTGCAGACCTGCGATGCGGTACTGAGCGGCTATCTCGGCTCTGCTGAACAGGGCGAGCATATCCTGGGCATCGTGCGTCAGGTAAAAGCGGCCAATCCGGCGGCGAAGTATTTTTGTGACCCGGTGATGGGCCATCCGGAGAAGGGCTGCATCGTCGCCCCGGGCGTGGCGGAGTTCCACGTGCGCTATGCGCTGCCGGCCAGCGATATCATTGCGCCTAATCTGGTGGAGCTGGAGATCCTCTGCGGTCATCCGGTCGCCAGCGTGAGCGAGGCGGTGGCCGCCGCGCGGGAGCTGATTGCCCAGGGGCCGGAGGTGGTGCTGGTTAAGCATCTTTCCCGCGCCGGCATGAGCATGGACCGTTTTGAGATGCTGCTGGTGACCGCAGATGAAGCCTGGCATATCAGCCGGCCGCTGGTGGATTTTGGCCTGCGTCAGCCGGTGGGCGTTGGCGATGTGACCAGCGGTCTGCTGCTGGTGAAACTGCTGCAGGGCGCCAGCCTGCGCGACGCGCTTGAGCACGTCACCGCCGCAGTGTACGAGATCATGTTGACCACCAAAAACATGCAGGAGTATGAACTGCAGGTGGTGGCGGCGCAGGATCGTATTGCTGTGCCGGAGCACTGCTTCAGCGCCACCCGACTGTAACTTTCCGACTCTGCCCGGCAGAGCGCCGGGCAGTCTCTGGTCTTACTTTAAGCCTTCCGCTGCCAGTGCGTCAGCCACTGCCGGACGCGCCGCCACCTGCGCCATCCAGCTGCCGATATGACTACAGGCGGCCATATCCAGTTTAATCGCATAGCCCCAGCGCAGCACCGTGAACAGATAACCATCGGCGATAGTGAAGCGATGGCCGGTGAGCCACTGTTTATCCGCCAGCGAGGCATCCACGTACTGCAGTTTTTTCTCGAGCAACGCGCGCGCAACGGGCTTATAGTCCTCCGGGGTGTCCGGGCGGAACAGCGGCGTAAAGCCTTTGTGCAGTTCGGTAGCGACGTAGTTCAGCCATTCCAGGGTCTGGTAACGGGCAACGGAGCCCACGGGCGCCAGAAGATGGCGGTCCGGCACCTGATCGGCGATGTACTGCATAATAGCCACGCCCTCAGTAAGCAGGATGTCATCATCCAGCAGCAGCGCCGGCACCTGACCTTTCGGGTTGATCAGCAGATAATCTTCCCCGTTTTCCAGCTGTTTCCTTGCCAGATCCACGCTCTGCAAAGTGAAATCCAGGCCGCTTTCGCGCAGGGCGATGTGTGAGGCGAGGGAACAGGCGCCGGGTTTGTAGAACAGTTTCATGCGTTACTCCTCGTGGCTGCAGTTTTCTGTATGTTAGTCCCGCCAGGGGTAAAAAAAAAGCCGCTAACCTAACGTTAGCGGCTTAAAAATAATTGGTTTTCCCTGCGGCGTCAGGCTGCCGCGGTTTCGCGTGCTTTTACGTCCGCGCTGTCGTCCTGAGTCATTCGGTTCAGCTTCGGCGCGGTCAGCAGCATCAGGGCGGCGATGACCGCGGTGACGATACCGATCTGCAGGAACACGTGGCCATACACTTCCAGCGACACCAGCGGATCGGTGACGTTTTCCGGTACCGCCATCAGGTTGGCGATTTTCCCGGCGATGATTGCCGCACCGGCGGTGGTGAGGAACCAGCTGCCCATAATGAAGCCCATCAGACGCTGGGGAACCAGCTGAGCGACCATCGCCAGGCCGAGGCCGGAAATCATCAGCTCACCGATAGACTGCAGCGCGTAGCTCAGAATCAGCCAGTTAACCGAGACGATACCGGCGTCGCTGGCGAACTTCGCCCCTAAAGGCAGGACGAGGAACGCGCCGGAGCACAGCACCATACCGATAGCGAACTTGTGCGGCATCGGCAGGCGGTCGCCCATCTTGTTATAGATGGCGGCCAGAATAGGGCTACCAATCATGATCCAGAACGGGTTCAGCGCCTGATACTGTTCCGGCTCGAAGGCGAGGCCGAGGATCGAGTGCTCCACGTTGCGGATAGCAAAGAAGTTCAGAGAGGTCGGCATCTGGCTGTACAGTACGAAGAAGACGATCGCTTCTACCATCAGCAGGAAGGCGACGATCATTTTGCGACGCGCGGCGCCTTTCAGGCCCATCGCCTCTTTGGCGAAAATCACCACGATACCCAGCGCGATGACGCCCAGCGCCATACGTGCGATACCCTGGTTGTGCAGCAGCCAGGTAGCGATAGCGACCAGCACCACCACGCCAGCGATGGTCGCCAGCAGTTTACCCATATGCACCGGGGCAAAGTCCGGTTTCGAACCGTACTGTTTCACCCATTTCTGGCAGAAGGCGAAGTTAATGATGGTGATCACCATCCCCACCACGCTCAGGGCGAAGGCGACGCTCCAGCCGAAACGCGCGGCCAGCCACGGAGTTGCCAGCATCGAGAAGAACGAACCGATGTTGATGGACATGTAGTACATGGTAAATGCACCGTCCAGACGCGGATCGTTTTTGTCATAGCAGGTAGAAAGCAGGGAAGACGGGTTGGCTTTAAACAGGCCGTTACCGACGGCGATAGTCGCCATACCCATATAGACGATAGCGGCGTCATGACCGGACCAGGCGACCAGCGCATAGCCGATGGCCAGCACGATAGCGCCCAGCATAATGACGCGTTTGGTACCCAGCACTTTATCGCCCAGCCAGCCGCCAATGGCGACCAGGCCATAAACCAGCGCGCTAAAGGAGGAGAACAGAGTAATGGAATCCGCTTCCGACATACCCAGCTGTTTTACCAGGTAAACGGCCATGATCCCTTGCAGGCCGTAGTAACCAAAACGCTCCCACAACTCGATCGAGAAAATGAGATAGAACGCGCGTGGTTGTTTGAAAGCGTTCAGACTCACGCTTTCTGCTGGTTTATTGTTTGCAGTAGACACATATACCTCTTTTTTTACATCCCATATTTACTGGGGGGTGTTCGGGGCGCAATCTCGTTGGACCGCCGCCTTTATAGTTATTCTTGGAGGGAAAACGGCAGGTAATGTTCACTATCCTGGCGCATCAGGCAAGGCCTTTGTAATAATCTGTTACACATAATCAGGTCGGTATAATGCTCCGGACATATGAATGTTATACAGAGTTAAATTTCACCGTTACGTTATCGCTGCTATTTTTATCTTTTTGATTCGCCCATTTTTCCCGGAAAGGCGATATATTCTACTGATTGCGCAATAAAGTAGTGATATGGTCCATTATCCTAAAAATTCATGGCTTATTATCCTGATGATCGTTGATCAGCCGTTGTATTGCCTGACTTTTATTTCCATTTTAATAACATTCTTTCAACATCGAGTTGCGAGCATGATCTGGATCACAAATGCATAGAAATTTTGCGACGCTAAAAAATGAATGAGCTGGTTGTTTGTTATATAACCGGATAATAGCCCATGAAAATGCGGTTTATGTGGTGTTAACGGCGGGTTAAATAGCTAAATGCGGACCATAACCTAAAGTTAGGATATGGTCGTGAGTAAGACGATCAGGCGTAAACTTTGTCTTTGAATTCGCAAAGGTCTTCAATCAGGCAGGAGCCACAGCGCGGCTTGCGAGCGATACAGGTGTAACGGCCGTGCAGAATAAGCCAGTGATGGCAGTCGACCTTAAACTCGGCAGGAACCACCTTCAGCAGCTTCTCTTCCACCTGTTCGACGTTTTTCCCGGGGGCGAATTGCGTCCGGTTGCAAACGCGGAAGATATGGGTGTCCACGGCGATCGTCGGCCAACCAAAGGCGGTATTTAGCACCACGTTGGCGGTTTTGCGGCCCACGCCGGGCAACGCCTCCAGCGCCGCTCTGTCCTCCGGTACCTCGCCGTTGTGCTGCTCCAGCAGGATCCGGCAGGTTTTGATGACGTTTTCCGCTTTGCTGTTAAACAGGCCGATGGTTTTGATATAGGATTTCACGCCCTCCACCCCCAGCGCCAGCATCGCCGCAGGCGTATTGGCCACCGGGTAGAGTTTGGCTGTCGCTTTATTGACGCTCACGTCGGTCGCCTGCGCCGAGAGCAGGACGGCAATCAGCAGCTCAAACGGCGAGCTGAAGTGCAGCTCGGTGGTGGGGTGGGGATCGTTGTCCCGCAGCCTGGTAAGGATCGCCAGGCGTTTGGCTTTGTTCATATTACGCTTTCCCTGTCGCGTCAGACGGTGCGACAGAGTCGGCCCGGGCCGCCTGCGCCTTCCGCTGCTTGCTACGTTCATCGATAAGGTATTTTACCGCCAGCATCATGCCGAGGCCAATAAAGGCGCCTGGCGGCAGCATAGCCAGCAGGAAAGGAGTGTCTGTATGGAAAACCTCGATGCGCAGGACCTTTGCCCAACTGCCAAGCAGGCTGTCGGCGCCGTCAAACAGCGTGCCATTGCCGAGGATTTCGCGCAGGGAGCCCAGCACGAACATCGCGCAGGTGGCCCCCATACCGATAGAGAAGCCGTCCAGCGCCGACAGCGCCGGTCCTTTTTTGGCGGCAAAGGCTTCGGCGCGGCCCACCACGATGCAGTTGGTGACGATAAGCGGGATGAAAATCCCCAGCGACTGATACAGACCGAACGCATAGGCGTTGATCAGCATCTGCACCACGCTCACCACCGAGGCGATAATCATCACGTAGATCGGGATCCGAATCTCCGCCGGGGTCCAGCGGCGCAGGCTGGAGATGGTCAGGTTGGTCAGGGTCAACACCAGGGTCGTCGCCAGACCCAGCCCAAGGGCGTTGGTGGCGGTTGAGGTGACCGCCAGCAGGGGACACATCCCTAACAGCTGAACCAGAGCGGAGTTGTTTTTCCACAGACCCTGGACGATGACGTCTTTAACTTCGCTCATGGTTACTCTCCACAGGCGCTGAATTCAGGAAGTTGCGCAGGCAGCGTTTGTGCATACAGGCCTGCGCGCTTAACGGCATTGACCACCGCCCGGGGGGTGATGGTGGCGCCGGTGAACTGGTCAAAATCGCCGCCGTCTTTTTTGACCGCCCAGTGGCTGTCGCCCTGGCCGTGGATGACTTTCCCGGTAAAATGGGTGATCCAGTCCGACAGGCGCAGCTCGATTTTATCCCCCAGACCCGGGGTTTCATGATGCTCGGTCACGCGGGTGCCGAGGACCGTGCCGCTAAAATCGGCGGCCACCAGCAGCTGGATCGCTCCGGAATAGCCATCCGGCGCGGTGGCTTCCATGACCGCGCCGATCGGCTGGTCGTTATTTTTGGCTATCCACACTTTATGCTGGCCTTTGCCCAGCGCCGGGGCGCTGACCAGATAGCAGCTCTTGAGCAGATCGTTATTATAGCGGTCGGCAGGTAAAACCTGGTCGAATAACGCTTTCTGCTGCTGTGCCGCCTGCTGGTCGATGGTGCTTTTGGTCAACTCATTGATCGCCGCCGTTAGCCCGGTGGAGCCGGCGGCAAACAACGCCAGCGTGACGCCGTGTTTTCGCATGGTTTTTAACATCTTCGCTCTCTCAACGGTGGCCATACGCGCGCGGACGGGTGTAGTAATCGATCAGCGGCACGGTAATATTCGCCAGCAGAACGGCAAACGCCACGCCGTCCGGGTAACCGCCGAAGCTACGAATAAGCCACACCAACAGGCCGGCGAGGGCGCCAAAGATCAGACGGCCGCGGTTGGTTGTCGAAGCCGTCACCGGGTCGGTCAGAATAAAGAAGGCGCCAAGCATGGTGGCTCCGGAGAGCAAATGCATCTGCGGCGAGGCCAGACTCTGCGGCGAGAAGATCCAGCCGAGGGTCGCGCACAGGCCAAGGCTGACGAGGAAGCTGACCGGGATATGCCAGCGGATCGCTTTCTGCCACAGCAGAAATAGTCCGCCCGCCAGCCAGGCGATATTCACCCACTGCCAGCCCAGGCCCGCCAGAACGCCGCCGTAAACCGGCAACTGCAGTACCTGCTGGACGCTATGTCCGGCATGCAGGGAGGTTTTGAAGGTATCCAGCGGGGTTGCCTGGCTGATGCCGTCGATACCCAGCCGCAGGCTGGCCATGTCGCCTCCGGCGGCGGTATGACCGGTAAAGATCATCTGCAGCGTATCGCTGAACGCCGGGATATGGGCGGCAATCTCGTATGAAGGCAGCCAGGAGGTCATCTGCACCGGGAAGGAAATCAGCAGCACGACGTAGCCGATCATCGCCGGGTTGAAGGGGTTATGGCCGAGTCCACCGTACAACTGCTTGGCGATCACTATGGCAAAGGCGGTGCCGAGCACCACCATCCACCAGGGGGCCAGCGGCGGAATACTCACCGCCAGCAGCAGGCCAGTGAGCAGGGCGGAGTTATCCCTCAGGGTGGACGCAACAGGCTGTTTGCGCAGTTTGAGAATAGCGGCTTCCATTGCCCAGGCCGTCAGAGCGGCGAGGACAATCTGCAGGACGGTGCCCCAGCCGAAAAACCATGTCTGGACCACAATGCCAGGCACGGCGGCGAGCAGCACCAGCAGCATAATGCGCGAAGTCTGCCGCTGGTTATGGGTATAGGGGGAGCTTGCGATTCTGAAAACCATTTATTCCTCGTTAACTGCCTGCTGTGTTGCTTTGCGCGCCTGAACGCGGGCGATCGCCGCGGCGACGGCCGCTTTGCGTGGGTCGTCATTGGCTGCGGTTGACGCGATTTCCGCCTGGGCGGCCTGCTGTTCGGCTTTGCGCGCTTTGGCGCGGGCGATGGCGGCTTCCACCGC
>NZ_JBEAHS010000013.1:0-34287 GCF_040062505.1 Klebsiella sp. JN_Kp127 | reverse complement strand
TGATCCACCCGATCGCGATGGACGATGGTCTGCGTTTCGCAATCCGTGAAGGCGGTCGTACCGTTGGCGCGGGCGTGGTTGCTAAAGTTCTCGGCTAATCGCTGATAACATTTGACGCAATGCGCAATAAAAGGGCATCATTTGATGCCCTTTTTGCACGCTTTCACACCAGAACCTGGCTCATCAGTGATTTTATTTGTCATAATCATTGCTGAGACAGGCTCTGAAGAGGGCGTTTATACACCAAACCATTCGAGCGGTAGTGCGACGGCAAATCAGTATCCTTCTTTGCAACAGCAGGGCAGGGGCGACAGAACCGTCAGCGTTGAAGCAATTTGAATAGTTAAGTGTATAATCCGAAACTTAATTTCGGTTTGGATCGCCTCGCCCCCGCGGGGTGAAATTGTTTGTAGAATACTTCTGACAGGTTGGTTTATGAGTGCGAATACCGAAGCTCAAGGGAGCGGGCGCGGCCTGGAAGCGATGAAGTGGATTATCGTTGCCGTGCTGCTGATCGTGGCGATCGTGGGCAACTTCCTTTATCGCGACATTATGCTGGCGGTGCGTGCGCTGGCCGTGGTTATTCTTATTGCTGCTGCCGGTGGCGTCGCGCTGTTGACGACGAAAGGTAAGGCGACCGTTGCTTTTGCTCGCGAAGCGAGAACCGAAGTTCGTAAAGTGATTTGGCCGACTCGCCAGGAAACGCTGCATACTACGCTGATTGTTGCTGCCGTGACTGCAGTAATGTCACTGATCCTGTGGGGACTGGATGGTATTCTGGTTCGCCTGGTCTCCTTTATCACTGGCCTGAGGTTCTGAGATGTCTGAAGCTCCTAAAAAGCGCTGGTACGTCGTTCAGGCGTTTTCCGGTTTTGAAGGTCGCGTAGCCACGTCGCTGCGTGAACATATCAAATTACACAACATGGAAGAGTTATTTGGCGAAGTCATGGTCCCGACCGAAGAAGTGGTTGAGATCCGTGGCGGCCAGCGTCGCAAAAGCGAACGTAAATTCTTCCCGGGCTACGTTCTGGTCCAGATGGTCATGAACGACGCAAGCTGGCACCTGGTGCGCAGCGTACCGCGCGTGATGGGCTTCATCGGCGGTACCTCTGACCGTCCGGCGCCGATCAGCGACAAAGAAGTCGACGCCATCATGAATCGTCTGCAGCAGGTTGGCGATAAGCCGCGTCCGAAAACGCTGTTTGAACCGGGTGAAATGGTTCGCGTTAACGACGGTCCGTTCGCTGACTTTAACGGCGTGGTGGAAGAAGTGGACTATGAGAAGTCCCGCCTGAAAGTTTCCGTTTCTATCTTCGGTCGTGCGACCCCGGTAGAACTGGACTTCAGCCAGGTTGAGAAGGCGTAAGCCGGCGATCAAAAAAGCAGCGATTTAATCGTTGCATAGGGCGCGAAATTGGCATACAATTTCGCGCCTTTTGTTTTTATGGGCCCGGCCCGTAAAACGATGTTTAATCACGGGGAGCTTCTCTGAAGCGTTAATACCCAATTTGAGGATTTAAGAATGGCTAAGAAAGTCCAAGCCTACGTCAAGCTGCAGGTTGCAGCTGGTATGGCGAACCCGAGCCCGCCGGTCGGCCCAGCACTGGGTCAGCAGGGCGTGAACATCATGGAATTCTGCAAAGCGTTCAACGCCAAAACTGATTCCCTGGAGAAAGGTCTGCCGATCCCGGTTGTTATCACCGTTTACGCTGACCGTTCCTTTACCTTTGTTACCAAGACTCCGCCGGCTGCTGTTCTGCTGAAGAAAGCTGCAGGCATCAAGTCTGGTTCCGGTAAGCCGAACAAAGATAAAGTGGGTAAAATCTCCCGCGCTCAGCTGCAGGAAATCGCGCAGACCAAAGCTGCCGACATGACTGGTGCCGACATTGAAGCGATGACTCGCTCCATCGAAGGTACTGCACGTTCCATGGGCCTGGTAGTGGAGGACTAAGAAATGGCTAAACTGACCAAGCGCATGCGCGTGATCCGTGAGAAAGTTGATGCAACTAAACAGTACGACATCAACGAAGCCATCGCTCTGCTGAAAGAGCTGGCCACCGCTAAATTTACCGAAAGCGTAGACGTTGCCGTTAACCTCGGCATCGACGCGCGTAAATCTGACCAGAACGTCCGTGGCGCAACTGTACTGCCGCACGGTACTGGCCGTTCCGTTCGCGTAGCCGTATTTACCCAGGGCGCAAACGCTGAAGCTGCTAAAGCTGCAGGCGCTGAGCTGGTAGGTATGGAAGATCTGGCTGAGCAGATCAAAAAAGGCGAAATGAACTTTGACGTTGTTATTGCTTCCCCGGATGCAATGCGCGTTGTTGGCCAGCTGGGTCAGGTTCTGGGTCCGCGTGGCCTGATGCCGAACCCGAAAGTGGGTACCGTAACTCCGAACGTTGCTGAAGCGGTTAAAAACGCGAAAGCAGGTCAGGTTCGTTACCGTAACGACAAAAACGGCATCATCCACACCACCATCGGTAAAGTGGACTTTGACGCTGACAAACTGAAAGAAAACCTGGAAGCTCTGCTGGTTGCGCTGAAAAAAGCAAAACCGACTCAGGCGAAAGGCGTGTACATCAAGAAAGTTAGCATCTCCACCACCATGGGTGCAGGTGTTGCAGTAGATCAGGCTGGCCTGAACGCTTCTGCAAACTAATGCCTTTACGTGGGCGGCGAATTTGTCTACAATCTTCGCCCACGTTTGCTAACGATGGTTAGCAGGTAACCGAATTGTTCGTTGGAGCCTGGCCTATCCAGGCCTCCGTCGAAGACCGCAGGTGTTTCGCAAGAAACTTAATCCCCTGCGTAGACGGTGACAGAACGCTAAGATTATTTTTGGATATTCTGGCTTGTTTCTGCTCACCGTATTTAGACGCTCTTTTCGTTGAATTGAGTGAAGTGAGTTCCAGAGCATAGGCTCTGGCAAACATCCAGGAGCAAAGCTAATGGCTTTAAATCTTCAAGACAAACAAGCGATTGTTGCTGAAGTCAGCGAAGTAGCCAAAGGCGCGCTGTCTGCAGTAGTTGCGGATTCCCGTGGCGTAACTGTAGATAAAATGACTGAACTGCGTAAAGCAGGTCGTGAAGCTGGCGTATACATGCGTGTTGTTCGTAACACCCTGCTGCGCCGCGTCGTTGAAGGTACTCAGTTCGAGTGCCTGAAAGACACGTTTGTTGGTCCGACCCTGATTGCATACTCTATGGAACACCCGGGCGCTGCTGCCCGTCTGTTCAAAGAGTTCGCGAAAGCGAATGCAAAATTTGAGGTCAAAGCCGCTGCCTTTGAAGGTGAGCTGATCCCGGCGTCGCAGATCGACCGCCTGGCAACTCTGCCGACCTACGAAGAAGCAATTGCACGCCTGATGGCAACCATGAAAGAAGCTTCGGCTGGCAAACTGGTTCGTACTCTGGCTGCTGTACGCGATGCGAAAGAAGCTGCTTAATCGCAGTTATCATTGTAAAGCATTCGCTTACGTATAAACTTATTCTGATATTCAGGAACAATTTAAATGTCTATCACTAAAGATCAAATCATTGAAGCAGTATCCGCTATGTCCGTAATGGACGTTGTTGAGCTGATCTCTGCAATGGAAGAAAAATTCGGTGTTTCCGCTGCTGCTGCTGTAGCTGTAGCTGCTGGCCCGGTTGAAGCTGCTGAAGAAAAAACTGAATTCGACGTAATTCTGAAAGCTGCTGGCGCTAACAAAGTTGCTGTTATCAAAGCAGTACGTGGCGCGACTGGCCTGGGTCTGAAAGAAGCTAAAGACCTGGTAGAATCTGCTCCGGCTGCACTGAAAGAAGGCATCAGCAAAGACGACGCTGAAGCTCTGAAAAAATCTCTGGAAGAAGCTGGCGCTGAAGTTGAAGTTAAATAAGCCAACCCTTCCGGTTGCAGCCTGATTTCTCAGGCTGAGGCTGGTGACTTTTTGGTCACCAGCCTTTTTGCGCTGTAAGGCGCCAGTAGCGTTTCACGCTGTTTGACTACTGGTTTGCCTCTCAATGCTTGTTTCTATCGACGACTTAATATACTGCGACAGGTTAGGGTTCCTGGGCTGTGTAAATCGCAATGAAATGGTTTAAGCGTGATAGCAACAGGCATTGCGGAAAGTGTTCCATTTTCCGGTCAACAAAATAGTGTTGCATAAAAAACTGCCCTCTGCGGGCAGATGGGTCGACTTGTCAGCGAGCTGAGGAACCCTATGGTTTACTCCTATACCGAGAAAAAACGTATTCGTAAGGATTTTGGTAAACGTCCACAAGTTCTGGATGTGCCATATCTCCTTTCTATCCAGCTTGACTCGTTCCAGAAGTTTATCGAGCAAGATCCTGAAGGGCAGTACGGTCTGGAAGCTGCTTTCCGTTCCGTGTTCCCGATTCAGAGCTACAGCGGTAATTCCGAGCTGCAATACGTCAGCTACCGTCTGGGCGAACCGGTTTTTGACGTTAAAGAATGTCAGATCCGTGGCGTGACTTACTCTGCACCGCTGCGCGTAAAACTGCGTCTGGTGATCTACGAGCGCGAAGCGCCGGAAGGCACCGTCAAAGACATTAAAGAACAAGAAGTCTACATGGGCGAAATCCCGCTCATGACCGACAACGGTACCTTCGTCATCAACGGTACCGAGCGTGTTATCGTTTCTCAGCTGCACCGTAGCCCGGGCGTCTTCTTTGACAGTGACAAAGGTAAGACTCACTCATCCGGTAAGGTTCTGTATAACGCACGTATCATCCCTTACCGCGGTTCCTGGCTGGACTTCGAATTCGACCCGAAAGACAACCTGTTCGTTCGTATCGACCGTCGTCGTAAGCTGCCGGCTACCATCATCCTGCGCGCGCTGAATTACACCACTGAGCAGATCCTTGACCTGTTCTTCGAAAAAGTGGTCTTTGAAATTCGCGACAACAAGCTGCAGATGGAGCTGATTCCGGAGCGTCTGCGCGGTGAAACCGCCTCCTTCGATATCGAAGCCAACGGCAAAGTGTACGTTGAGAAAGGCCGTCGCATCACGGCTCGCCATATCCGTCAGCTGGAAAAAGACGATATCAAGCATATCGAAGTGCCGGTTGAATATATCGCGGGTAAAGTGGCGGCTAAAGACTATATCGATGAAGCGACTGGCGAACTGATCTGCCCGGCGAACATGGAGCTGAGCCTGGATCTGCTGGCTAAGCTGAGCCAGTCTGGCCACAAGCGCATCGAAACGCTGTTTACCAACGATCTGGACCACGGTCCATACATCTCTGAAACGGTACGCGTCGACCCGACTAACGATCGTCTGAGTGCGCTGGTAGAAATCTACCGCATGATGCGCCCTGGCGAGCCGCCGACTCGTGAAGCCGCTGAAAGCCTGTTCGAGAACCTGTTCTTCTCCGAAGACCGCTACGATCTGTCCGCGGTTGGTCGTATGAAGTTCAACCGTTCTCTGCTGCGCGACGAAATCGAAGGTTCCGGTATCCTGAGCAAAGACGACATCATCGAAGTGATGAAGAAGCTCATCGATATCCGTAACGGTAAAGGCGAAGTGGACGATATCGACCACCTCGGCAACCGTCGTATCCGTTCCGTTGGCGAAATGGCGGAAAACCAGTTCCGCGTTGGCCTGGTACGTGTAGAACGTGCGGTGAAAGAGCGTCTGTCTCTGGGCGATCTGGATACCCTGATGCCTCAGGATATGATCAACGCCAAGCCGATTTCCGCAGCAGTGAAAGAGTTCTTTGGTTCCAGCCAGCTGTCTCAGTTTATGGACCAGAACAACCCGCTGTCTGAGATCACGCACAAACGTCGTATCTCCGCACTCGGCCCAGGCGGTCTGACCCGTGAGCGCGCAGGCTTCGAAGTTCGAGACGTACACCCGACTCACTACGGTCGCGTATGTCCAATCGAAACGCCTGAAGGTCCGAACATCGGTCTGATCAACTCCCTGTCCGTATACGCGCAGACCAACGAATATGGCTTCCTCGAGACGCCGTATCGTAAAGTGACCGACGGTGTGGTTACCGACGAAATTCACTACCTGTCTGCTATCGAAGAAGGCAACTACGTTATCGCTCAGGCGAACTCCAACCTGGATGAAAACGGCCACTTCGTAGAAGATCTGGTGACCTGCCGTAGCAAAGGCGAATCCAGCTTGTTCAGCCGCGACCAGGTTGACTACATGGACGTATCCACCCAGCAGGTGGTATCCGTCGGTGCGTCCCTGATCCCGTTCCTGGAACACGATGACGCCAACCGTGCATTGATGGGTGCGAACATGCAACGTCAGGCCGTTCCGACTCTGCGCGCTGATAAGCCGCTGGTTGGTACCGGTATGGAACGTGCTGTAGCCGTCGACTCCGGCGTTACTGCCGTTGCTAAGCGCGGCGGTACCGTTCAGTACGTGGATGCTTCCCGTATCGTTATCAAAGTTAACGAAGACGAGATGTACCCGGGCGAAGCGGGTATCGACATCTATAACCTGACCAAATACACCCGTTCTAACCAGAACACCTGCATCAACCAGATGCCATGCGTGTCCCTGGGCGAACCTATCGAGCGCGGCGACGTGCTGGCCGACGGCCCGTCCACCGACCTCGGTGAGCTGGCGCTGGGTCAGAACATGCGCGTCGCGTTCATGCCGTGGAACGGCTACAACTTCGAAGACTCCATCCTCGTTTCCGAGCGTGTTGTCCAGGAAGACCGTTTCACCACTATCCATATTCAGGAACTGGCGTGCGTGTCCCGTGACACCAAGCTGGGGCCGGAAGAGATCACCGCTGACATCCCGAACGTGGGTGAAGCTGCGCTCTCCAAACTGGATGAGTCCGGTATCGTTTATATCGGTGCGGAAGTGACCGGCGGCGACATTCTGGTTGGTAAGGTTACGCCGAAAGGTGAAACCCAGCTGACGCCGGAAGAGAAACTGCTGCGTGCGATCTTCGGTGAGAAAGCGTCTGACGTTAAAGACTCTTCTCTGCGCGTACCGAACGGTGTCTCTGGTACCGTTATCGACGTTCAGGTCTTTACCCGTGACGGCGTAGAAAAAGACAAACGTGCGCTGGAAATCGAAGAGATGCAGCTGAAGCAGGCCAAAAAAGACCTGTCTGAAGAACTGCAGATCCTCGAAGCCGGTCTGTTCAGTCGTATCTACGCGGTGCTGGTCTCCGGCGGCGTTGAAGCTGAGAAGCTCGACAAACTGCCGCGCGATCGCTGGCTGGAACTGGGCCTGACCGACGAAGAGAAACAAAATCAGCTGGAACAACTGGCTGAGCAGTACGACGAACTGAAACACGAGTTCGAGAAAAAACTCGAAGCGAAACGCCGCAAAATCACCCAAGGCGACGATCTGGCACCGGGCGTGCTGAAGATTGTTAAGGTATACCTGGCCGTTAAACGCCGTATCCAGCCTGGTGACAAGATGGCAGGTCGTCACGGTAACAAGGGTGTTATCTCTAAGATCAACCCGATCGAAGATATGCCGCACGATGCTAACGGTACGCCGGTAGATATCGTCCTGAACCCGCTGGGCGTACCGTCTCGTATGAACATCGGTCAGATCCTGGAAACTCACCTGGGTATGGCTGCGAAAGGCATCGGCGATAAGATCAACGCCATGCTGAAACAGCAGCAGGAAGTCGCGAAACTGCGCGAGTTCATCCAGCGTGCCTACGATCTGGGCGCTGACGTTCGTCAGAAAGTTGACCTGAATACCTTCAGCGATGAAGAAGTTCTGCGTCTGGCTGAAAACCTGCGTAAAGGTATGCCGATCGCAACGCCGGTGTTCGACGGTGCGAAAGAAGCGGAAATTAAAGCGCTGCTGCAGCTGGGCGACCTGCCGACTTCCGGTCAGATCACCCTGTTCGACGGCCGCACCGGTGAGCAGTTCGAGCGTCCGGTAACCGTGGGTTACATGTACATGCTGAAACTGAACCACCTGGTCGACGACAAAATGCACGCGCGTTCCACCGGTTCTTACAGCCTGGTGACTCAGCAGCCGCTGGGTGGTAAGGCGCAGTTCGGTGGTCAGCGCTTCGGTGAGATGGAAGTGTGGGCGCTGGAAGCATACGGCGCAGCCTACACCCTGCAGGAAATGCTCACCGTTAAGTCTGATGACGTGAACGGTCGTACCAAGATGTATAAAAACATCGTGGACGGCAATCACCAGATGGAACCGGGCATGCCGGAATCCTTCAACGTACTGTTGAAAGAAATTCGCTCGCTGGGCATCAACATCGAACTGGAAGACGAGTAATTCTCGCTCAAACAGGTCACTGCTGCCGGGTTAACGCCCGGCAGCGGAATGTGCTAACTCCGACGGGAGCAAATCCGTGAAAGACTTATTAAAGTTTCTGAAAGCGCAAACTAAAACCGAAGAGTTTGATGCGATCAAAATTGCTCTGGCTTCGCCAGACATGATCCGTTCATGGTCTTTCGGTGAAGTTAAAAAGCCGGAAACCATTAACTACCGTACGTTCAAACCTGAGCGTGACGGCCTTTTCTGCGCCCGTATCTTTGGGCCGGTAAAAGACTATGAGTGCCTGTGCGGTAAGTACAAGCGCCTGAAACACCGCGGTGTGATCTGTGAGAAGTGCGGCGTTGAAGTGACCCAGACTAAAGTGCGTCGTGAGCGCATGGGCCACATTGAGCTGGCATGTCCGACTGCGCACATCTGGTTCCTGAAATCCCTGCCGTCCCGTATCGGCCTGCTGCTGGATATGCCGCTGCGCGATATCGAACGTGTACTGTACTTTGAATCCTATGTGGTTATCGAAGGTGGCATGACCAACCTCGAACGCAACCAGATTCTGACCGAAGAACAGTACCTGGACGCGCTGGAAGAGTTCGGTGACGAATTCGACGCGAAGATGGGGGCGGAAGCGATCCAGGCGCTGCTGCGCAATATGGATCTAGAGCAGGAATGCGAGCAGCTGCGTGAAGAGCTGAACGAAACCAACTCCGAAACCAAGCGTAAAAAGCTGACCAAGCGCATCAAGCTGCTGGAAGCCTTCGTACAGTCTGGCAACAAGCCGGAGTGGATGATCCTGACCGTTCTGCCGGTACTGCCGCCAGATCTGCGTCCGCTGGTTCCGCTGGATGGCGGTCGTTTCGCGACGTCTGACCTCAACGATCTGTATCGTCGCGTGATCAACCGTAACAACCGTCTGAAACGTCTGCTGGATCTGGCTGCGCCGGATATCATCGTACGCAACGAAAAACGTATGCTGCAGGAAGCGGTTGACGCCCTGCTGGACAACGGTCGTCGCGGTCGTGCGATCACCGGTTCTAACAAACGTCCTCTGAAATCTTTGGCCGATATGATCAAAGGTAAACAGGGTCGTTTCCGTCAGAACCTGCTCGGTAAGCGTGTTGACTACTCCGGTCGTTCTGTTATCACCGTAGGTCCATACCTGCGTCTGCATCAGTGCGGTCTGCCGAAGAAAATGGCGCTGGAGCTGTTCAAACCGTTCATCTACGGCAAGCTGGAACTGCGTGGCCTGGCCACCACCATCAAAGCCGCTAAGAAGATGGTTGAGCGCGAAGAAGCTGTCGTTTGGGATATCCTGGACGAAGTTATCCGTGAACACCCGGTCCTGCTGAACCGTGCGCCGACCCTGCACCGTCTGGGTATCCAGGCATTCGAACCGGTTCTGATCGAAGGTAAAGCCATCCAGCTGCACCCGCTGGTTTGTGCGGCATATAACGCCGACTTCGATGGTGACCAGATGGCTGTTCACGTACCGCTGACGCTGGAAGCCCAGCTGGAAGCGCGTGCGCTGATGATGTCTACCAACAACATCCTGTCCCCGGCGAACGGCGAACCAATCATCGTTCCGTCTCAGGACGTTGTACTGGGTCTGTACTACATGACCCGTGACAGTGTTAACGCCAAAGGCGAAGGCATGGTGCTGACTGGCCCGAAAGAAGCTGAGCGTATTTATCGCGCCGGCCTGGCCTCTCTGCATGCGCGCGTTAAAGTGCGTATCACTGAATACGAAAAAGACGACAATGGTGAGTTTGTCGCGAAAACCAGCCTGAAAGACACGACCGTTGGCCGTGCCATTCTGTGGATGATCGTACCGAAAGGTCTGCCGTTCTCTATCGTGAACCAGGCGCTTGGTAAGAAAGCGATCTCCAAGATGCTGAACACCTGTTACCGTATTCTGGGCCTGAAACCGACCGTTATTTTCGCGGACCAGACGATGTACACCGGCTTTGCTTACGCAGCGCGTTCAGGTGCATCCGTTGGTATCGATGACATGGTCATCCCGGAGAAAAAATACGAAATCATCAGCGAAGCGGAAGCGGAAGTTGCTGAGATTCAGGAACAGTTCCAGTCCGGTCTGGTGACCGCGGGCGAACGCTATAACAAAGTTATCGATATCTGGGCTGCGGCGAACGATCGTGTATCCAAAGCGATGATGGATAACCTGCAAACCGAAACCGTGATTAACCGTGACGGTCAGGAAGAGCAGCAGGTTTCCTTCAACAGCATCTACATGATGGCCGACTCCGGTGCGCGTGGTTCTGCTGCACAGATTCGTCAGCTGGCCGGTATGCGTGGTCTGATGGCGAAGCCGGATGGCTCCATCATCGAAACGCCGATCACCGCGAACTTCCGTGAAGGTCTGAACGTACTCCAGTACTTCATCTCCACGCACGGTGCGCGTAAAGGTCTGGCGGATACCGCACTGAAAACAGCGAACTCCGGTTACCTGACTCGTCGTCTGGTCGACGTTGCCCAGGACCTGGTCGTCACTGAAGACGACTGCGGCACCCTGGAAGGCATCACTATGACGCCGGTTATCGAAGGTGGCGACGTTAAAGAGCCGCTGCGCGATCGCGTACTGGGTCGTGTGACGGCGGAAGACGTGCTGAAGCCGGGTACTGCGGATATTCTGGTTCCACGCAACACGCTGCTGCACGAGCACTGGTGTGACCTGCTGGAAGCGAACTCCGTTGACTCCGTCAAAGTGCGTTCCGTTGTATCCTGTGACACCGACTTTGGTGTATGTGCGCACTGCTATGGTCGTGACCTGGCGCGTGGCCACATCATCAACAAAGGTGAGGCTATCGGCGTTATCGCGGCACAGTCCATCGGTGAGCCGGGTACACAGCTGACGATGCGTACGTTCCACATCGGTGGTGCGGCATCTCGTGCGGCTGCTGAATCCAGCATCCAGGTGAAAAACAAAGGTAGCATCAAGCTCAGCAACGCGAAGTCGGTTGTGAACTCCAGCGGTAAACTGGTTATCACTTCTCGTAACACCGAGCTGAAGCTGATCGACGAATTCGGTCGTACTAAAGAGAGCTATAAAGTGCCTTACGGTGCGGTTATGGCGAAAGGCGACGGTGAGCAGGTTGCCGGCGGTGAAACCGTCGCAAACTGGGATCCGCACACCATGCCGGTTATCACCGAAGTGAGTGGTTTTATCCGCTTCACTGACATGATCGACGGCCAGACCATTACTCGTCAGACCGACGAGCTGACCGGTCTGTCTTCGCTGGTGGTTCTGGACTCTGCAGAACGTACCGCAGGTGGTAAAGATCTGCGTCCGGCGCTGAAAATCGTTGATGCTCAGGGCAACGACGTTCTGATCCCAGGTACCGATATGCCTGCTCAGTACTTCCTGCCGGGTAAAGCGATTGTTCAGCTGGAAGATGGCGTACAGATCAGCTCTGGTGACACCCTGGCGCGTATTCCGCAGGAATCCGGCGGTACCAAGGACATCACCGGTGGTCTGCCGCGCGTTGCGGACCTGTTCGAAGCACGTCGTCCGAAAGAGCCGGCTATCCTGGCTGAAATCAGCGGTATCATTTCCTTCGGTAAAGAAACCAAAGGGAAACGTCGCCTGGTTATCACCCCGGTAGACGGTAGCGAGCCGTACGAAGAGATGATTCCGAAATGGCGTCAGCTCAACGTGTTCGAAGGTGAACGTGTAGAACGTGGTGACGTAGTTTCCGACGGTCCGGAAGCACCGCACGACATTCTGCGTCTGCGTGGCGTACATGCTGTGACCCGTTACATTGTTAACGAAGTCCAGGACGTATACCGTCTGCAGGGCGTTAAGATTAACGATAAACACATCGAAGTTATCGTTCGCCAGATGCTGCGTAAAGCCACCATCGAAAGCGCAGGCAGCTCCGACTTCCTCGAAGGCGAGCAGGTGGAATACTCCCGCGTCAAGATCGCGAACCGCGAACTGGAAGCGAACGGCAAAGTGGGCGCAACGTTCTCCCGCGATCTGCTGGGTATCACCAAAGCGTCTCTGGCCACCGAGTCCTTCATCTCCGCGGCATCGTTCCAGGAGACCACTCGCGTGCTGACCGAAGCAGCCGTTGCGGGCAAACGCGACGAACTGCGCGGTCTGAAAGAGAACGTCATCGTGGGTCGTCTGATCCCGGCCGGTACCGGTTATGCGTACCACCAGGATCGTATGCGCCGTCGCGCTGCTGGCGAACTGCCGGCGGCACCGCAGGTGAGCGTGGAAGAAGCATCTGCCAACCTGGCAGAGCTGCTGAACGCAGGTCTGGGCGGTTCTGACAACGATTAATCGTTGATGCACTGCTAAAAAGCCGGTCAGGTTTCCTGACCGGCTTTTTTATTGCCTGTTCTCCGCAGTCCCCGTCTTTAATTACATTTACGCCATATCCAGGATGCAATTTTTTAGCAATTAATTCATAAATAATATCCATCAGCCTTTCACCTCAAAAACCTTTCTTTATATATGGGTAAAACTTCTACTCATATCAAAAAATAAACAATTTAAAGAGGATATATTCAAAATACCTGATGAATCATGGGATTACTGCTGCTGCTTTATCTTCGGCGCGACGGCCTGGAGAGGGATCGCTGCATCTCATGCTTCCCCCAACAAGGCGCAGAAATAATCCCGGAAGCAGGTAGGGATCATTACTTTAGGTCTGAGCGGACAGGCTCTGGGGGCTGCATGGAATTCGCGATACAACTCATTATTATCTTAATTTGTCTGTTTTATGGTGCCCGAAAAGGCGGTATTGCGCTGGGGCTGCTGGGCGGCATCGGTTTAGTGATCCTCGTCTTTGTTTTTCATCTCCAGCCGGGTAAACCGCCGGTTGATGTGATGCTGGTGATCATTGCGGTGGTGGCCGCCTCGGCGACGCTGCAGGCGTCCGGCGGCCTGGATGTCATGCTGCAGATTGCCGAGAAGCTGCTGCGGCGTAATCCAAAATATGTCTCTATTGTGGCGCCTTTCGTCACCTGCACGCTGACTATCCTCTGCGGTACCGGTCACGTGGTGTATACCATCCTGCCGATTATCTACGATGTGGCGATTAAGAATAACATTCGCCCGGAGCGTCCGATGGCCGCCAGCTCCATTGGCGCCCAGATGGGGATCATCGCCAGCCCGGTCTCGGTGGCGGTGGTCTCGCTGGTGGCGATGCTGGGGAATTTTACCTTTAACGGTAAACATCTCGAGTTTCTCGATCTGCTGGCGATAACCATTCCTTCCACACTGCTGGGCATTTTAGCCATTGGCATCTTCAGCTGGTTCCGTGGCAAAGATCTGGATAAAGACGAAGCCTTCCAGGCGTTTATTGCGGTACCGGAGAACCGCCATTACGTCTATGGCGATACGGCGACGCTGCTGGATAGAAAGTTGCCCACCAGCAACTGGATAGCGATGTGGATTTTTCTGGCCTCCATCGCTGTGGTGGCGCTGCTCGGCGCCTTCTCTGAACTGCGTCCGGCCTTTGACGGTAAACCGCTGTCGATGGTGCTGGTGATCCAGATGTTTATGCTGCTCTCCGGGGCGCTGATCATCATCATTACTAAAACCAACCCGGCATCGATTTCCAAAAATGAGGTCTTTCGTTCGGGAATGATCGCTATCGTCGCGGTGTACGGCATCGCCTGGATGGCGGAGACCATGTTTGGCGCTCACATGACCGAAATTAAAGGGGTGCTCGGGGAGATGGTCAAAGAGTATCCATGGGCCTATGCCATCGTGCTGCTGCTGGTTTCGAAGTTTGTGAACTCGCAGGCGGCAGCGCTGGCGGCGATTGTTCCGGTGGCCCTGGCCATCGGCGTCGACCCGGCCTATATCGTGGCTTCTGCGCCGGCCTGCTATGGCTACTATATTCTGCCGACCTACCCCAGCGATCTGGCGGCGATCCAGTTTGACCGCTCAGGGACCACCCATATTGGCCGCTTTGTGATTAACCACAGCTTTATCCTGCCCGGGCTCATCGGCGTTGGCGTCTCCTGCGTTTTTGGCTGGGTATTCGCTGCGATGTACGGCTTTCTGTAAGCGGGGACGGGCGCCGGCAGCGACGCCCGTTCAATTCAAGAGATTATTGCGCGAGGGGCAGGCGACGGTATAGTTCAATCATATCGGTCGCCAGATCCTGAATGACCATGGCGTTCATCAGATGGTCCTGAGAATGCACGGTGATCAGGTTGACCGGTAGCTTACCGCTGCCTTCATCCAGGCCGATAAGCTGGGTCTGAATTTTATGCGCATGTTTGACGAACTCATGGGACTCGGCCATGGCCTGCTCCGCTGCGGCAAAATCGCCTTTCCGCGCCAGCTGTAGCGCCGTCAGCGCCGCGCTGCGCGCAGAACCCGCGTTAACCAGCAGCTCCATGATGATCGTTTCTAAATCTTCCATCGATTACTCCAGCATCTTAAGGGCTTTATCCAGAACGGCATCACCTTTCATCATGCCGTAGTCCATCATATCGATCACGGCGACCTTTTTGCCGAACGGGTCGGCCAGCGCCTGCAGCTTCGCCTGCTCATATTTCACCTGCGGGCCGAGCAGAATAATGTCGGCGGCGGCCAGATTATCTTTAAACTCGGCGACCGGTACGGCCTTGATTGAGACCTCAACACCTTTCTTCTGCGCGGCATCTTGCATACGCTGAACCAGCATGCTGGTAGACATACCGGCGGCACAGCACAAAACGATATTCTTCATAGTCAGTGGCCCTTGTGTTCCGTGATGTCTTATGTTTATCGCGGCCCTGGCGATGCGACAACCGCTTTACCGTGATTGTGTGTAAGTCATCACACAAAAATTGAAACCGGTTTCATTTTTGCCGGAAAAAATAAAAAAGCCCACCGAAGTGGGCGGTTGCGGCGCTAAAGTCCTAGGCGCGCAGGATACGGTTTTTACCCTGCTGTTTGGCTTTGTACAGCGCTTCATCGACGCTCACCACCAGTTTATCCAGCGGCTCCATGTTCCATTCCCCCAGCCCGGCGCTGAAGGTGACCGTCAGGCCATCTTCGCGCCAGGTGCGCCGTTCGACGTTTACCCGCCATGTTTCCAGCAGCGTGCGGGCGTTATCAATATGTTCGGCAGGAAAGACCACCGCGAACTCTTCACCACCATAGCGATAGAGGGATATCTCCAGCGGCTGGAGGACCTGCAGCCCTTCGCGGGCGACGTTACGCAGAACGATATCGCCGTTGAGGTGACCCCAGGTGTCGTTGATCGATTTAAAGTTATCGATATCGACCAGCGCGAGGGCGAACGGCTGATGATCGTTCATCAGCGCGGCAATATCGCTGTCGAAGGCGCGGCGGTTCTTGCAGCCGGTGAGCGCGTCAATGGTCGCCTGGCGGACGTAGGTCAGTTCGCGCTGCTTATTAGTTTCAATGGCTTTACTCAGCATCGCCTCGAGGCGTGGGGCGCGTTTGACGTCGCCGGTTTTAATCGCATTGATGATATTCATCAGCACGGTGCGGGAGGCATGACGCAGATAAAGGCCGAACAGGATGATGATGATCGCCGCGAGGGCGAAACCGCCGATCACTAAATTGGTTTCATGGCGCGTCAGATTAACCAGGGTAGTGTTATCGACACGGAAAATCACAAACCAGTCGGGATTGGTAAAGGAGTAATAGTAATACCAGGTGTCGCTCCCGGGATCGTAAAGCTGCCCCTCGCCGCTGGTCATTTTATCCATCAGCTCATTACTGACGAAGGGTTTAAACAGCGCGCCAGGGTCGGAGTGCAGGACCACTTTGCCATCACGCTGCACCACAAAAAACTCGCCCTGTACGGGGGCCACCATCTGGCGCAGCGCGAACCCCATGGAGGTGAGATCGAGATGAAAGGCCAGGCTGCCCTTGAGTTTCCCCTCCGGGGTGATGATGGGTTTGAAAATGGTAATCGTCGGATGGTGGGTAAAAAAATCCATATATGGGCTGGTGTAGTGGCTGAAGGTGCTGGCTTCCGCCTGTTTGATAAACCAGGGCCGCGTTCTGGGATCGAAAGCCTGACTGTCTTCATTTTCCAGCACCTCCGGGGCGCGCAGATAGTGGCCCTCGGTATCCGCCAGCGAGATGGATGAGACGCTCGGCATCATGTTCTGTAACTGCATCAGCGTCGTTAACCCTTTCTCCGGTTCCACATTGACTGCGCGATTCAGTTCGTCATTGCGGGCAAAGAAGGCGACCGCGCGCCCAAGGATAAAATCATTTTCCCGCAGCAGGGTTTCCGTGTAGTTGATCGCCAGGTTGTGGGTAAAGTTGCGGTTAATGTCGTGATAATCTTCAAGAAAATCTTTTCGCTGCGCCAGGGTGACAAAAATAGCGATCAGCATAAAACTGAGCAAGATGCCGGCAAACCCCACGACGATCGGCGTCGTGAAAGAGAGCTTTCTATTGTGTAGAGCCATGAATCGTTAATCGTCCCGGATGTATAAACCATGGGTCCGAACGCAGGTTGCGACTGCGACGCCTGCCGATCGAATCAGTTAACTATTGCTCAATTATAACTCTGAGGCCTTCATGTATCGTGATTTATATTCGGCGACAATGTACAGGCCCTCGATCAGCGCGGAGAGGCAGGGCGAAAATGAGGAAGAAAAGGTTCGCCCTGGTCAGCGTCCGCTGCTGACCCGGGCAGAATAGAAAAAGGGCGCCTGGCGGGCCAGCCTCCGTTTTTCATCTCTCGTGCAGGCGCGCAAAAATATCAGGCGCTTACACTGTACATCATGAGGTTTGCGAGGCGCGTCCCAGCCAGCTGTCCCAGTCTTTCCACACCGGCTGCAGGCCGCGGGCAGCCAGCGCGCTGGCGACTTCTTCAGGCCGACGGTCATCGTGCGGCGCGAACTGCTCAAGCTCCGGATTGTCGTCGGCGTAACCCCCGGGCTGGGTTTTGGAGAAGGCGCTGACGTTATTGATCGCCAGCGGGATCACCCGGTCGCGGAACCAGGGGGATTCGCGGGTGGATAGCGACAGCTCAACCTCCGGCGCCAGCAGGCGGAAGGCGCAGATGGTCTGCACCAGCTGACGCTCATCCATTAGCGAGGCCGGTTCAATGCCGCCGGCGCAGGGACGCAGACGCGGGAAGGAGACCGAATAGCGGCTGCGCCAGTAGCGTTGCTGCAGCCACAGCAGGTGCTCAGCGACCATAAAGCAGTCCACCCGCCAGCTGTCGGAAAGGCCGATCAGCGCGCCAAGGCCGATCTTATCGATCCCCGCCTCGCCCAGGCGATCCGGCGTATCCAGCCGCCAGAAGAAATCCTGCTTTTTCCCTTTCAGGTGATGCTGGGCGTACATGCTTTCGTGATAGGTCTCCTGATAGACCATCACCCCGTCGAGCCCCAGGGTTTTCAGCTCGGCATACTCGTCGGTCGCCAGCGGCTGCACCTCCATATGCAGCGAGGCAAACTGGCTGCGGATTGCCGGCAGGTGCTGGCGGAAATAATCCATTCCCACCTTGCCCTGATGCTCACCGGTCACCAGCAGCAGATGCTCAAAGCCCAGGTCGCGGATCGCGGCGCACTCGCGGGCAATCTCGGCAGCATCCAGCGTCTTGCGCTTAATGCGGTTGCTCATCGAGAAGCCGCAGTAGGTGCAGTCGTTGGCGCACAGGTTGGAGAGATACAGCGGCACGTAGAAGCTGACGGTATTGCCGAAGCGCTGACGGGTAAGCCGCTGCGCGCGCTGGGCCAGAGGTTCAAGATACCCGGCCGCCGCCGGCGAAAGCAGGGCCATCATGTCGTCGCGGGTCAGCTGTTTGGCCGCCAGCGCCCGTTCGACATCGGCGGCGGTTTTACCGTTGATGCGCAGGCGGATGTCGTCCCACTCCAGCTGCCGCCAGCGATCGCTGAAGGTTTTCATGCCAGCGCCTCCAGGAATCCGGTGAGCGGGCTGGTGGCCTGCGCCTGCGCGCTGCGCGCCCCCGGTCCGGCCTGACGGGCCAGCAAGCCGGCCTCGACCGCCATACGGAAAGCGTGGGCCATGGCCACGGGATCGTCGGCGACGGCAATAGCGGTATTGACCAGCACCGCGTCCGCGCCCATTTCCAGCGCCTGCGCCGCATGGCTTGGGACGCCGATGCCGGCGTCGACCACCACTGGCACCGTCGCCTGCTCGATAATAATCTCCAGCATGGCTTTGGTTTCCAGCCCCTGATTGGAGCCGATCGGCGCGCCCAGGGGCATCACCGCCGCGCAGCCAGCCTCTTCCAGCCGTTTACACAGCACCGGGTCGGCGCCGCAGTAGGGCAGCACCACGAACCCTTCGCGGACCAGCAGCTCCGCCGCTTTCAGGGTTTCAATCGGGTCGGGCAGCAGCCAGCGGGCGTCCGGGTGGATCTCCAGTTTCAGCCAGTGGGTGCCCAAGGCTTCCCGCGCCAGGCGGGCGGCAAACACCGCCTCTTCCGCTGTCTTGGCGCCCGAGGTATTCGGCAGCAGGCTGACTCCCGCCGCCAGCAGCGGAGCGAGGATGGCGTCATTGTGCTGACGTAAATCGACGCGCTTCATCGCCAGGGTGACCAGCTGGCTGCCCGAGGCGCGAATCGCCTCAACCATCACCTCCGGGGCGGCGAATTTGCCGGTACCGGTGAAAAGATGGGATTCAAATGTTTTGTCTGCAATACGTAACATGTCAGCCTCCAGCGATAACCTGAAAAAGCAGGACTCGATCGCCTTCCTGCAAGAGATGATCTTCCCACCGGTCGCGCGGCAGAATGTGTTGATTGAGCGCCAGCGCGACGCCCGGCTGCAGCTGTTCGAGCTGGGTCAGCAGGGCGCTGACGCTGAGATGGTCGGCGCACGCCAGCGGCTCGTCGTTAAACCAGATCTGCATGCCGCCCTCCGCAAATCGGGCAGCCCCGGGAACGCTGTAGCGCCAGGTTACGCCAGTTGCTGGTGCGGGCGTCGAACAGCCGCAGAGTGTTGCGCGGCGTCGTCATGCCGCTGAGCAGCTTAATGGCCTCCAGCGCCTGCAGCGTGCCCATCATGCCGACCACCGGGCCGACGATCCCCGCGGTGCGGCAGTTGCGCTGCGGTTCGTCGCTATCCGGCCACAGGCAGCGATAGCAGCCCTGCGTCCAGGGGGGGGTGAGCACCATCAGCTGACCGCCGAAGCCGACGGCGCTGGCGGTCACTAACGGGATGTCGAGGGCCACGCAGGCGGCATTGATCGCCTGGCGGGTGACCATGTTATCGGTACAGTCCAGCACCACGTCCGCTTTCGCCACCTCGGCGCGCAGCGCCTCGCCGCTTAACCGCTGCTGGAGCGCAACCAGTTTGATCTGCGGATTTAGCTGGCTGAGCCGCGTCTTTGCCGCCGCGGCTTTTGGCCGATCGATATCCGCGCTGGTGAACAGGATCTGCCGCTGCAGATTGCTGAGATGCACGGCGTCGTCATCGGCCAGGGTCAGCGTCCCGACGCCAGCCCCGGCCAGATAGAGCGCCGCCGGGGAGCCCAGCCCGCCAAGGCCGATAATCAGCACCTGGCTGGCTAACAGCTTCTGCTGCCCCTCGATGGCGATATCCTCCAGCAGCAGCTGACGGCTATAGCGCATAAAGTCGTGATCATTCATCGCCCGCTCCCGCCAGCGCCAGCAGCTGGTCGGTCGCTGCCCGCCAGTCCGCCGCCTGGGTGATGGCGCTGACCACTGCGATGCTGCCGACGCCGGTCGCCAGCACCGCCGGGGCCTTTTCAAGGCTAATTCCGCCGATCGCCACGGTGGGGTAATCCGCCAGGCGTTGGATATGTCTGGCAAGCTGCTCGAGCCCCTGCGGCGCGGAGGGCATCTGTTTGGTTTGCGTCGGGAAGACGTGACCCAGGGCGATGTAAGAGGGGCGCGCCGCCAGGGCGACATCAATCTCCATATCGTCATGGGTGGAGACGCCCAGACGTAGCCCGGCTTGGCGGATGGCGCTCAGATCGGTGGTTTCCAGATCTTCTTGTCCGAGATGCACGCCGTAGGCCTGGTGCTTGATCGCCAGTCGCCAGTAATCGTTAATGAACAGCCGGGCGTGATAGCGGCGGCCAAGGGCGATGGCGGCGATGACGTCATCCTCCACCTCGCTGTCGCGTCGGTCTTTGATGCGCAGCTGAATAGTACGCACGCCGGCTTCGAGCAGGCGCTCAATCCACGCCACGCTGTCCACTACCGGGTAGAGTCCGAGACGAAACGGGACGGGTGGAAAATCAGGCTGATACATCAGACTTCCTCCTGTTTCAGGTAGATTTCGCCGCCGCGGGCGCGGAAGTGATGCGACATATCGGCCATGCCGGCGTCGATGGCCTGTCTGGCGGCGTAGTCGCGGACTTCCTGAGTGATCTTCATTGAGCAGAATTTCGGACCGCACATGGAGCAGAAGTGGGCAACTTTGCCGGATTCCTGCGGCAGGGTTTCATCGTGATAGGCCCGGGCGGTAAACGGATCCAGCGCGAGGTTAAACTGGTCTTCCCAGCGGAATTCAAAGCGCGCCTTCGACATGGCGTTATCGCGGATCTGCGCCCCGGGGTGACCTTTCGCCAGGTCGGCGGCGTGGGCGGCGATTTTGTAGGTAATCAACCCCTGCTTCACATCCTCTTTGTTGGGCAGGCCGAGATGCTCTTTTGGCGTGACATAGCACAGCATGGCGCAGCCGAACCAGCCGATCATCGCCGCGCCGATGCCGGAGGTGAAATGGTCGTAGCCCGGCGCAATGTCGGTGGTGAGCGGCCCGAGGGTGTAGAACGGCGCTTCGTGGCAGTGCTCCAGCTCCTCGGTCATATTGCGGCGGATCATCTGCATCGGCACGTGGCCGGGGCCCTCGATCATCACCTGCACGTCATACTCCCAGGCGATTTTCGTCAGCTCGCCGAGGGTGCGCAGCTCGGAGAACTGCGCTTCGTCGTTGGCATCCTGAATGGAGCCGGGGCGCAGGCCATCGCCCAGCGACAGCGACACGTCATAGGCGGCGCAGATTTCGCAGATTTCGCGGAAATGCTGGTAGAGAAAGTTTTCCTGATGGTGCGACAGGCACCATTTGGCCATGATTGAGCCGCCGCGCGAAACGATGCCGGTCAGACGCTTCGCGGTCATCGGGACGTAGCGCAGCAGTACGCCGGCGTGAATGGTGAAGTAGTCGACGCCCTGTTCGGCCTGTTCCAGCAGGGTATCGCGGAAGGCTTCCCAGGTGAGATTCTCGGCGATGCCGTTGACTTTCTCCAGCGCCTGGTAAATCGGTACGGTGCCGATCGGTACCGGACTGTTACGCAGGATCCACTCGCGGGTTTCGTGGATATAGCGGCCGGTGGAGAGATCCATCACCGTATCGGCGCCCCAGCGGGTGGACCAGACCAGCTTCTCGACCTCTTCTTCGATGGAGGAGGTCACCGCCGAGTTGCCGATATTAGCATTCACTTTTACCAGGAAGTTGCGGCCGATAATCATCGGCTCAGACTCCGGGTGGTTGATATTGGCCGGGATGATGGCGCGCCCGGCGGCCACTTCATCACGGACGAACTCAGGGGTAATGTTTTCCGGCAGGCGGGCGCCGAAGCCTTCGCCGGCATGCTGCTGGCGCAGAACTTCGCTGCGAATACGTTCGCGGCCCATGTTTTCGCGAATGGCGATGAACTCCATCTCCGGGGTGACGATCCCCTGGCGGGCGTAGTGCAGTTGGGTAACACATTTGCCGGCAACGGCGCGTTTTGGCTTCAGCTGGCTATTGAAGCGCAGCTCATCAAGGCCGTCATCGGCCAGCCGCGCTTTGGTATAGGCCGAGCTGCGTTCGCTGAGCGGGGCACAGTCATTGCGCGCGTCGATCCACGGCTGGCGCAGCCTGGCAAGCCCCTGGCGGACATTAATGCCAATATCCGGGTCGCCATAAGGTCCGGAGGTGTCATACACCGGGATCGGTTCGTTGGCTTCGTACTGTGGGTTATCGTTATCGCCGCCGACGAGGGTTGGGCTGAGCTGGATTTCACGCATTGGGACGCGGATATCCGCTTGTGAACCTTGAATGTAGATACGTCGCGAATTAGGGAAAGCAGCGCCTTCCAGCGTATCGATAAATCGCTGCGCGTGCTCGCGTAGCTCACGACGGGTCAGTTTGGTAGTAGACATAGCGCATTCCAGATGAAAAGGACATGGCTTGTCAGACGACGGATGGAGTAACAGATGCGATCGGCCCTGACGGACTGACGCGAACAGCAGTTTACTCTTGTTCCCTTCGCAGGTATTAGCCTGATCAGGTTCCGCGGATCCCGAATTAACGGTCTCAGCCTTTTCCACGTTAGCCTTCACATGGAAAATAAGCACTCCGACAAGATGACATCCCCTCCGGAGAGGGGGAATGAAGGTAAACTACTCGTTAATTGCGCACAACTCAAGCGGTCGGGGCAATATTATCGCGCACCTCATCGTTCAGATGATGGGCGACGGCGAGGGCGATCAGTTTATCTTCCAGGGCGAAACGCGCTTCCAGCGACTCGCCGATATCCGACAGCGCCTGCTGAAATTCAAGGTAGTTATCATGATCAATGGCGTTTTCGAGGCAGGTATCGTAGTAGTCCATCATCTGCTGGGTATTGGCTTCCAGCTGCGGGTAAAGCCGGGTGGCGGCTAAAAGTGGGGTATCGCCTTCCATTTCGCCAATAATGCGTTCATAAATACTAAAATGACCGGACGAGAGGTAATCCACCAGACTTTGGCAAAAGTCATCCAGCGCCTTTTCGTTTAGCCGCATAAACGACTCTTTGCCCGGTTTCAGGCCAACCAGATTGTAGTAAGCCACGAGCAGATGCTTACGCACTTGTAGCCAGCGATCGACCAGTTCATTACTACCGCCAACGCGCTCCGTCAGATTTTCCAGCTGGTTTAGCATGATTGACTCCGCTAGTTTTGATTTAAATCTGCTCACCAAAAATGTAAATATAATGTTAACAACATGCCAGTGAAGCAAAGGTAGTGCAATAGATATGGATCGTATTATTGAAAAATTAGATCGCGGCTGGTGGGTTGTCAGTCACGAACAAAAATTATGGTTGCCAGGTGGAGAATTACCACATGGCGAAGCGGTTAATTTCGATCTTGTCGGCCAGCATGCGCTGCATATCGGCGAATGGCAGGGCGATCCGGTGTGGATGGTGCGCCAGGATCGTCGCCATGACATGGGATCGTTACGCCAGGTGCTGGATCAGGATCCGGGACTCTTTCAGCTGGCGGGACGGGGGATCCAGCTCGCCGAATTTTATCGATCGCATAAATTTTGCGGCTACTGCGGTCACCCGATGCATGCCAGTAAAAGCGAATGGGCGATGCTGTGCAGCCACTGTCGTGAACGTTACTACCCGCAAATTGCCCCGTGCATTATCGTCGCTATCCGTCGCGACGATGCGATCCTGCTGGCGCAACATACCCGACATCGCAATGGGGTACACACCGTGCTGGCCGGGTTCGTCGAGGTCGGCGAAACCCTTGAGCAGGCCGTTGCCCGTGAGGTGATGGAGGAGAGCGGTATCCGGGTGAAAAATCTGCGCTACGTGACTTCTCAACCGTGGCCGTTCCCGCAGTCGCTGATGACTGCCTTTATGGCGGATTACGCGGAGGGCGATATCGTGGTGGATAAAAAAGAGTTACTCAGCGCGGACTGGTACCGCTATGACGATCTGCCGCTTCTGCCGCCGCCGGGGACGGTGGCGCGCCGGCTTATCGAAGATACCGTCGCGATGTGTCGGGCAGAGTTCGAGTGACATGTTACACTGGGCGTATCAACGCTAAAGGAATGTAAAAATGACCGAACTGAAGAACGATCGTTACCTGCGCGCGCTGCTGCGTCAGCCGGTTGATGTCACCCCGGTGTGGATGATGCGCCAGGCGGGCCGCTATTTACCGGAGTACAAAGCCACCCGTGCGCAAGCGGGCGACTTTATGTCGCTGTGTAAAAATGCCGAGCTGGCCTGCGAAGTGACGCTCCAGCCGCTGCGTCGTTACCCGCTGGACGCGGCGATCCTCTTTTCGGACATCCTGACCATCCCGGACGCCATGGGGCTGGGGCTGTACTTTGAGGCAGGCGAAGGCCCGCGCTTCACCTCGCCGGTGAAAAGCAAAGCCGACGTCGACAAGCTGCCAGTCCCGGATCCCGAGCAGGAACTGGGCTACGTGATGAATGCCGTGCGCACCATTCGCCGCGAACTGAAAGGCGAAGTGCCGCTGATCGGTTTTTCCGGTAGCCCATGGACGCTGGCGACCTACATGGTGGAAGGCGGCAGCAGCAAGGCTTTCACCGTCATCAAAAAGATGATGTACGCCGACCCGCAGGCGCTGCACGCGCTGCTGGATAAGCTGGCGAAGAGCGTCACCCTGTATCTCAACGCGCAGATCAAAGCCGGCGCGCAGTCGGTGATGATTTTTGACACCTGGGGCGGGGTGCTGACCGGCCGCGACTACCAGCAGTTCTCCCTCTACTACATGCATAAAATCGTCGATGGCCTGCTGCGGGAAAACGAAGGCCGCCGCGTGCCGGTGACGCTGTTCACCAAAGGCGGCGGTCAGTGGCTGGAAGCGATGGCGGAGACCGGCTGTGACGCGCTGGGTCTCGACTGGACCACCGATATTGCCGATGCCCGTCGTCGCGTGGGCAACAAAGTCGCGCTGCAGGGCAACATGGATCCGTCCATGCTCTATGCGCCCGCCGCGCGTATTGAAGAAGAAGTCGCGACCATCCTCGCCGGCTTTGGTCAGGGGGAAGGCCACGTCTTTAACCTCGGCCACGGCATCCATCAGGACGTTGACCCTGAGCATGCGGGCGTCTTTGTTGAAGCGGTGCATCGTCTTTCCGCACCCTATCACCAGTAGGAGATCAGCCATATGGATTTAGCCGCACTCCGTATCCAACAGCAACAGTTAGCCGCGTCGGTAGAGCGGGCGGATCGACTGGATCGCGACCCGCCAGTATTGATCGGCGGTGCGGATGTCGGGTTTGAGCAGGAAGGGGAAGTCACCCGAGCTGCGATGGTGCTGCTGACCTGGCCTGAACTGGAGCTGGTGGAGTATCAGGTGGCGCGCGTCGCCACCTCCATGCCCTATATTCCCGGCTTTCTCTCGTTTCGCGAAACGCCTGCGCTGCTGGCGGCGTGGGAGCAGCTTTCGCAAAAACCGGACCTGTTGTTTGTTGACGGACACGGTATTTCCCATCCGCGGCGGCTGGGCGTCGCCAGCCATTTTGGCCTGATGATCGACGTGCCGACCATCGGGGTGGCGAAAAAACGGCTGTGTGGAAAAATCGGCGAACTGGGTGATGCCCCCGGCGCGCTGGCCCCGCTGATGGATAAAAATGAACAACTGGCCTGGGTCTGGCGCAGTAAAGTCCGCTGCAACCCGCTGTTTATTAGCACCGGCCACCGGGTGGGCATGGACAGCGCCTTAATGTGGGTCGAACGCTGCATGCGAGGCTATCGTCTGCCCGAGCCGACGCGCTGGGCTGATGCGGTGGCGTCCCGTCGTCCGTCATTTGTGCGTTGGCAAGCAAATCACAGCTGATTCAGGTACACTGCGCCTAATTTCTGACTTCGAGAATTCATCATGTTACAAAACCCGATTCACCTGCGCCTGGAGAAGCTGGAAAGCTGGCAGCATGTCACTTTTATGGCCTGCCTGTGCGAGCGTATGTACCCCAACTACGCGATGTTCTGCAAGCAAACCGAGTTTGGCGACGGCCAGCTGTACCGTCGTATCCTGGATCTGATCTGGGAAACGCTGACGGTCAAAGATGCGAAGGTGAATTTCGACAGTCAGCTGGAGAAACTGGAAGAGGCGATCCCGGCGGCAGATGATTTCGACCTGTACGGTGTTTATCCGGCCATAGACGCCTGCGTGGCGTTGAGCGAACTGATCCATTCCCGTCTGAGCGGCGAAACGCTCGAGCACGCGATCGAGGTGAGCAAAACCTCCATCACCACCGTGGCGATGCTGGAAATGACCCAGGAAGGCCGCGAAATGACCGACGAAGAGCTGAAAGCGAACCCGGCGGTAGAGCAGGAATGGGACATTCAGTGGGAAATTTTCCGCCTGCTGGCCGACTGCGAAGAGCGTGACCTTGAGCTGATAAAAGGCCTGCGCGCGGACCTGCGTGAGGCCGGCGAGAGCAATATTGGTATAAATTTTCAGCAGTGAGACCAGAAAACGTGATTTACCGCCTGAATTGTAGCGTCTGAAGGCTTCCATTCCGCCCCCCGTCTGGTCTACATTTGGAGGGCGAAAAAAAGTGGCTATCGGTGCGTGTATGCAGGAGGGTGCTTTTTTGGCATTTCCGTCGCACTCGATGCTTAGCAAGCGATAAACACATTGTAAGGATAACTTATGAACAAGACTCAACTGATTGATGTAATTGCGGACAAAGCTGACCTGTCCAAAGCACAGGCTAAAGCTGCCCTGGAATCTACCCTGGCTGCAATTACTGAGTCTCTGAAAGAAGGTGATGCTGTTCAACTGGTTGGTTTCGGTACCTTCAAAGTGAACCACCGCGCTGAGCGTACTGGCCGCAACCCGCAGACCGGTAAAGAGATCAAAATCGCTGCAGCTAACGTGCCGGCATTTGTTTCTGGCAAAGCACTGAAAGACGCAGTTAAGTAAGACCGCGTGGCAGTGAACAGTTTTATCGAAGGGGCTATTAAGCCCCTTTTGTCTGTCTGGCGCCGGCCTCTGGCGCTGGCGGGCATCCTGTTGCTAACTGCCTGCAGCCATAACGCGTCGCTACCACCGTTTACCGCCAGCGGTTATGCGGACAACCAGGGGGCGATGCGTATCTGGCGTAAAGATTCTGGCGATGAAGTCCATCTTCTCGCCGCCTTCAGCCCGTGGCGTCACGGGGACACCTCGACCAGCGAATATCGCTGGCAGGGCGATCAGCTGACGCTTATTGAACTCAATGTCTACGGCAAGCCGCCGGAACATATTCGCGCCCGCTTCGACGCGCAGGGCGATCTGAGCTTTATGCAGCGGGAAGTTGACGGGCAGAAGCAGCAGCTCTCCAGCGACCAGGTCGCGCTGTACCGTTATCGCGCCGAGCAGATCCGCCAGACCAGCGACGCCCTCCGTCAGGGTCGGGTCGTCCTGCGTCAGGGGCGCTGGAACGCCGCCGCGCATACCGTCCTGACCTGCGAAGGGCAGACGGTGACGCCCGACCTCGATAGTCGGGCTCTGGCGCACATTGAACGCCGCCAGAGCCACGCTTCCGCCGCGGTGAGCATTGCCTGGCTTGAGGCGCCGGAAGGCTCTCAACTGCTGCTGGTGGCCAATGAAAACTTCTGCACCTGGCAGCCGACGGAAAAAAGCTTCTAACCTTTACCAGTGATTCATGCCCATATGACCGCCGCCGCTACCGCGACAGCCGCCATATCCCATGCCTGCGCAGCGGGGAACGCCTGCCTCAGCCAGCGCGAGATCAAATTTCACCCGCTGCTGATCCAGCTTCTGGCGTAAGCCTTCCATCTCCTGAGCGACGGCTTCAATCTTGCCGCTGTCCGGCTTTTGCGCCGTGAGCAGCGCATTGTACTCATAGCGTTTGGACTGCAGCTGCTGGCGAAGGGCGCTGGTTTGCGCATAGTAGTCGTTATGCAGCTTTTGCGCGGTAGCCTGCTGCTCCTGGGGCAGCTGGCTGTAGCCCTGGTTGCCCATCCCGTTATTGTTGCCCCAGTGGTGGTTGGCCCAGGCCGCGTTGCTGCCGAAGGTCAGCGCGGCAAGGGTGACGAGGGCGAGAGGTAAGTTACGGTTCCGTTTCATGGCATTTTCTCCTGTGTGGTTTCTCCCGGTATTGCATCTTCCATGCCAGCCTGAAAAAGCCCGTCCGAACAGGTCTGCCGAGGCCATGGCAGAGAAAGCGAGTAAAAATGACCCGTTCCGCCCGGGACCGGCGAGTCATTTTTACTCGCTAAAGCGCAGGCGATATGCTTGAGAGCAGGTTTGGCCGTGCGGAAACATGGCATGATTTCTGCTGAAAGATCCTGCTGATAGCGAAAAGGAGATGACAAGGACTCGCCGATGAAGATCAAACCTTTTTCCCGGGACGCTGCCGCTGGCGCGCTGAGCTGGCTGCTGACCGGTACGGTGGTGCTGCTGGTGGTGCTATTCTCCGCGATGATCGTCCGCGATTACGGTCGTGAGACGACCGCCGCCCGACACACTATTGAGGAGAAGGGGAGCGTACTTATCCGCGCGCTGGAATCCGGCACGCGCGTTGGCCTGGGAATGCGGATGCATCACGCGCAGCTGCAGGCCCTGCTGGAAGAGATGGCCTGGCAGCCGGGCGTCCTGTGGTTCGCGGTGACTGATGACAATGGCACCATCATCGCTCACAGCGATCCGCAGCAGGTGGGCCAAACGCTCTACCGCCCCGCGCAGATGCGTGCGCTGGCGGTTGGCGAACAGGCGCGCTGGCGGCGGCTTAGCGAGCCGCAGCCGGCCATGGAGGTCTATCGCCAGTTTCGCCCGCTCAATCCGGCCCGCGGCCACCATAGGGGCATGATGAATCGCGGCGACAGCGCCCTGGCTCAAGCCACCGTCCCGCAGGTGATTTTTATCGCCTTTGATAGCCGTGAACTGGATGCCGCGCAGGCCCGCGGGCAGCGGAATATGGTCATCATGCTGGGCGCCGCCGCGCTGGTGACAGCGGCAACGATCCTCGCCCAGTTCTGGTTCCGCCGCTATCGCCGCTCGCGAAAACAACTGCTGGAGGCGATGGCCCGCAAAGAGAAACTGGTGGCGCTTGGCCATCTGGCGGCGGGCGTGGCGCACGAGATCCGCAATCCACTCTCGTCGATTAAAGGGCTGGCGAAATATTTTGCCGAGCGCACGCCGCCGGGCGGCGAGTCGCATCAGTTAGCGCGGGTGATGGCCAAAGAGGCCGACCGCCTGAACCGGGTGGTCAGCGAACTGCTGGAGCTGGTCCGGCCCGCGCATTTAAATTATCAGCCGGTGGATATCAACGCGCTTATCCACCACTCATTACAGCTGGTCAGCCAGGATGCGCAGAGTCGCGGGATCGCGCTGCAATTCACTCCGCGCCCGGAGCTCTCCACGATCAACGCCGATGCCGACCGCCTGAACCAGGTGCTGTTGAACCTGTACCTGAACGCGATGCAGGCGATTGGCCGTGACGGCGTCATTCGCGTATCGGCAAGCGAAGCTGACCGTCAGCGGATGAAAATCGTCGTCGCAGATAACGGTAAAGGGATGACTGCCGAAGAGCTGCAGGCCATTTTCACCCCCTATTTCACCACCAAAGCGGACGGCACCGGGCTGGGGCTGGCGGTGGTGCAGAATATTATCGAACAACATGGCGGGACGATCCGCGCCGAAAGTCAGCCGGGGGCTGGAGCGATATTTACGCTTTGGCTACCGATTGATGCTCAACGGAGGGAAGATGAGCAGCGATAAGGTACAGATTCTGGTTGTCGATGATGACATCAGCCACTGCACGATCCTGCAGGCGCTGCTGCGCGGCTGGGGCTATCAGGTGGCATTAGCCCACAACGGCCTGCGGGCGCTGGAGCTGATCCATCAGCAGGTCTTCGACCTGGTGCTGTGCGATATTCGCATGGCGGAGATGGACGGTATCGCGACGTTAAAGGAGATTAAAGCCTATAACCCGGCGATCCCGGTGCTGATCATGACGGCGTTCTCCAGCGTCGATACGGCGGTGGAGGCCATCAAGTCCGGGGCGCTGGATTATCTGATTAAACCGCTGGATTTTGACACGTTACAGCAGACGTTAGTCCAGGCGCTGGCACACACCCGGCATAGCGAGGGCGAACACCCCGCCGCAGCGAGTTCGCGTTGGGGCATGATAGGCGACAGCCCGGCAATGCAGGCGCTTCTTAATAATATTACGCTGGTAGCCCCTTCGGATGCGACGGTGCTGATCTATGGGGAGTCGGGAACCGGTAAGGAACTGGTGGCGCGCGCCATCCACGCCTGCAGCGGGCGCGGTGATAAGCCGCTGGTGACGCTCAACTGCGCGGCGCTGAATGAGTCGCTACTGGAGTCGGAACTCTTCGGCCATGAAAAAGGGGCGTTTACCGGCGCGGATCGGCGACGTGAGGGGCGCTTTGTCGAAGCGGATGGCGGCACGCTGTTCCTCGATGAAATTGGCGATATCTCGCCATTGATGCAGGTCCGGCTGCTGCGGGCGATTCAGGAGCGGGAGGTGCAGCGGGTCGGCAGCAACCAGACGCTTGCCGTTGATGTGCGGCTGATCGCCGCCACCCACCGCAACCTCGCGGAAGAGGTAAGCGCCGGGCGTTTCCGCCAGGATCTCTATTACCGCCTGAACGTCGTGACTATTGAAATGCCGCCGCTGCGCCGGCGCCGGGAAGATATTCCGCCGCTGGCGCAGCACTTTCTCAAACGCTATGCCGAACGCAATCGTAAGGCGGTAAAGGGGTTCACGCCACAGGCGATGGACCTGCTGATCCACTACTCCTGGCCGGGCAACATTCGCGAGCTGGAAAACGCGGTGGAGCGGGCGGTGGTGCTACTGACCGGGGACTATATCTCCGGGCGGGAACTGCCGCTGGCGATTGCGGGTACGCCGCTGCCGTCAGGCGGGAGCGAGGAGGGGCTGATTCAGCCGCTAGTGGAAGTCGAAAAAGAGGTGATTCTGGCGGCGCTGGAAAAAACGGGCGGCAACAAAACCGAAGCCGCCCGTCAGTTAGGCATTACGCGGAAAACGCTGTTGGCGAAACTTAGCCGTTAGCCTTTTCGCGCTCAATGGCGCGCCAGCCGATATCGTTTCGGCTAAAGCTGCCATCCCAGCGAATATCGGTCAGCAGCTGATACGCGCGCTGCTGCGCCTGCGCTACGGTATCGCCCAGGGCGGTGACGCACAGTACGCGCCCGCCGTTGGTGACCACGCGCTGGTCGTCAGACAGTTTCGTGCCGGCGTGGAAGACTTTACCGTCTGCCGCTTCCTGCTGCGGCAGGCCATGGATCTCATCGCCCGTGTTGTAGTTGCCCGGATAGCCGCCGGCGGCAACCACTACCCCCAGCGATGCGCGGTCATCCCACTCGGAGGTTTTCTCATCCAGCTTGCCGGCGCAGGCGGCGAGGCACAGCTCTACCAGGTCAGATTTCATGCGCAGCATGATCGGCTGGGTTTCCGGATCGCCAAAGCGGCAGTTGAACTCAATGACCTTTGGGTTGCCCTGCTTGTCGATCATCAGACCGGCATACAGGAAACCGGTATAGGTGTTGCCTTCCGCGGCCATGCCCTTCACGGTTGGCCAGATAATACGCTCCATGGTGCGCTGATGGACTTCATCAGTCACGACCGGCGCCGGAGAATAAGCGCCCATCCCACCGGTGTTCGGGCCGGTATCGCCGTTGCCGACGCGTTTGTGATCCTGGCTGGTGGCCATCGGCAGGACGTGTTCGCCGTCGACCATCACAATGAAGCTGGCCTCTTCGCCATCGAGGAACTCTTCAATGACGATGCGGTGTCCGGCGTCGCCAAAGGCGTTACCGGCCAGCATGTCTTTGACCGCCGCTTCGGCTTCCTCAAGGGTCATCGCCACGATAACGCCTTTACCCGCCGCCAGACCGTCGGCTTTGATGACGATCGGCGCGCCTTTCTCGCGCAGGTAAGCCAGCGCTGGCTCAACTTCGGTGAAGTTCTGGTATTCCGCCGTCGGGATATGATGACGCGCGAGGAAATCTTTGGTGAAGGCTTTCGAGCCTTCCAGCTGCGCCGCGCCTTCGGTTGGCCCAAAGATGGGGAGCCCGGCGGCACGGAACGCGTCGACCACGCCAATCACCAACGGCGCTTCCGGACCAACGATGGTCAGGTCGATATTTTCATCCTGAGCGAAGCGCAGCAGCGCCGGAATATCGGTGACGCCGATGGCGACGTTTTGCAGCGACGGCTCCAGCGCGGTACCTGCGTTGCCCGGCGCAACGTAGACGGTATCAACCAGCGGCGATTGGGCCGCTTTCCAGGCCAGGGCGTGTTCACGCCCGCCGTTGCCGATTACTAATACTTTCATCTGCAGCTCCATGAATTAATGGCGGAAGTGGCGCATATCGGTGAAGATCATGGCGATGCCGTGTTCGTCAGCGGCGGCAATCACTTCGTCGTCGCGGATAGAGCCGCCCGGCTGGATAACGCAGGTGATGCCGACCGCAGCCGCGGCGTCAATCCCGTCGCGGAACGGGAAGAAGGCATCGGAGGCCATGGCGGAGCCTTTCACTTCCAGACCTTCGTCACCGGCTTTAATCCCGGCAATTTTCGCCGAGTAGACGCGGCTCATCTGGCCGGCGCCTATGCCGATGGTCATATTGTCTTTGGCATACACGATGGCGTTGGATTTGACGAATTTCGCCACTTTCCAGCAGAACAGCGCATCGCGCAGCTCTTGCTCGCTCGGCTGACGTTTACTGACCACGCGCAGTTCGCCTGCGGTGACCATACCGAGATCGCGGTCCTGAACCAGCAGGCCGCCGTTGACACGTTTGAAATCGAGACCGGCAACGCGCGCTTCCCACTGACCGCAGGTCAGTACGCGGACGTTCTGCTTCGCGGCAGTGATTTTCAGCGCTTCTTCGCTGGCGGACGGGGCGATGATCACCTCGACAAACTGGCGAGAGATGATCGCCTGCGCGGTGTCGGCATCCAGCTCGCGGTTGAAGGCGATGATGCCGCCGAACGCGGAGGTCGGGTCGGTTTTGTATGCGCGATCGTAGGCGTCAAGGATCGAGTCGCTGACGGCAACGCCGCACGGGTTAGCGTGCTTAACGATCACGCAGGCCGGTTCGTTGAACTCTTTCACGCACTCCAGCGCCGCATCGGTATCGGCAATATTGTTATAGGAGAGCGCTTTACCCTGCAGCTGGGTAGCGGTTGCCACGGAAGCTTCTTTGACATTCTCTTCTATATAGAAGGCAGCCTGCTGGTGGCTGTTTTCGCCGTAGCGCATATCCTGCTTCTTAATGAAGTTCAGATTCAGGGTGCGTGGGAAGCGGCCAGCGGCTTCTTTGCTTTCGCCGTGATAGGCCGGAACCATGCTGCCGAAGTAGTTGGCGATCATGCTGTCGTACGCGGCGGTGTGTTCGAAGGCTTTAATGGCGAGGTCGAAGCGGGTGTCCAGCGTCAGGGAGCCTTCGTTGGCGTCCATTTCATTAATGATGGCGGTGTAGTCGCTGCTCTTCACCACGATGGCGACATCTTTGTGGTTCTTCGCCGCGGAGCGGACCATGGTTGGGCCGCCGATATCGATGTTTTCCACCGCGTCTTCCAGCGAGCAGCCTTCACGAGCGACGGTTTGGGCAAACGGATAGAGGTTAACGACCACCATATCGATAGGCGCGATACCGTGCTGCTGCATGATGCCATCATCCTGACCGCGACGACCGAGGATGCCGCCGTGTACTTTCGGATGCAGGGTCTTCACGCGTCCATCCATCATTTCCGGGAAACCGGTGTAGTCAGAGACTTCGGTTACCGGCAGGCCTTTATCTGCCAGCAGGCGGGCGGTGCCGCCGGTGGACAGCAGCTCGACACCACGAGCGGAAAGCGCCTGCGCGAATTCGACGATACCGGCCTTGTCAGAAACACTGAGCAGAGCGCGGCGGACTGGACGACGTTGTTGCATGGTATTAAATCCCCAGGATTTGAACATTACAGAGAGCGTTAGGTGAGTTTTTGCCTAAAAACTCACCTAACGCACCCAACCGGGCATCCGTGTCATAGCGCGGCATTGTAACGAAAACGTTTGCGCAACGCTCGCGAATTTTTATCTTTCTCTTTAGGCCGATGGTTCTTCTTCTATATAGCTGCCGATCCGCGGGGCGTTCGGTCATGTTTTGACGCTCTCCTGTGGATAATTCTGTGTGTAAAGAGGTATAAAGCGGGGTTTTGCTGGGGAATGCAGCAGTCAGTCATTTTTCTGCCATTTTTCTATTGCGGGCGCTCGAGAACTCCCTATAATGCGCCTCCATCGACACGGCAGATGTGAATCACTTCACACAAACAGCCGGTTCAGTTGAAGAGAAAAATCCTGAAAAACGGGTTGACTCTGAAAGAGGAAAGCGTAATA
>NZ_JBEAHS010000012.1:0-41013 GCF_040062505.1 Klebsiella sp. JN_Kp127 | reverse complement strand
TCCCCTGCTCTACCGACTGAGCTATCCGGGCAACGGGGCGCATTAAACCGTAATCCGCCCACCCCGTCAACCAAATTTCTTAAATTACTTGTCGATTGCTTATCTTTGCGGCAATTCCGCGTTCAAAGGCGCATTTTGACTCAATATCACTGCATGCCGTTATCGCCTTCACGACTTTTCCAGCCGCTGGTGACGGAGATAACGTGGCGCAACCCGGAGATCAGGTAATCACCAATGACCTCTTCATCTTCCCGCGGCGAGCTCAGCGTAATTTCCGCATCCACGCCGTGACGATAGGCGCCATGATGGCTGAAAATGGTGCCGATATAACATTTTCCGTTCAGCCAGACCGGAATATAGGCCACCGTCTCATAGATATAGTTAACGGCAACGCCGCTGTAATAGTTGTCCGCCTCGTCGGCGGAGGCGCCGGGCGGAATGGGGCAGATCGGCGCATCGTTGTCGCTGGCGGGTTTGTCTTTCAGCAGGTTGCCCTGCATCACCTCCAGCGAGCGCAGCAGATCCGCTTTATCGCTGTCGCTCAGGCTGGGGGTCAGCGGTTGGTCTTTCTCCGGGGAGCGGATGCTGTTCAGCGTATAGCGATAGCGAACCGTCACCGCGGGCGTCTGGCTGGCGGTGCTGAACGGGCGCAGCAGATAGAGATTATCTTCGCCAAACTGGCCGTTGTACCACAGGGCATACACCTGGCCGTTGATTTTGACCCAGTGGTTCCATTGGTTGGCCCCGCGGCCATTGATCGAAAAGAGGGCGCCGGGCACCCCGGCATCGAAATCATCGCCGTTATCACTGTCGCTATCGTTGACGGCGGCAAAATCATCATCGCCGCGCCGGAGCACCCCGGTGTAGCTGAAGAGCCCGGTGCCGCCCACGTAGCTGTCGATGATCAGATCGCGTTTGCCGTCGCCGTCGAGGTCGATAAGCGTAAAGCTGACTTTACCGTTTTCTGAATCTGCGCTAATTGCGGAGCGCAGAAACGCCTGCCACTCGTCATCGCTGATATCCGGGGACGGTTTGCTGGTCGTCACCAGGCTGTCATCGGCGTAAGTGAGCGTGAAGTCGGTAATATGGCCGGTTAACGGAAACTGCTCGGCGACCCGGTTCAGCGCCAGTTCCGGATCGCTTTTTTGCGCTTTCAGCACCGCGTTGTACAGCGTTCGCAGGGCCAGGTTATCCGCTTCTTTCTGCTGCTTCGGGATCACCTGGCTGACAAAGGTCGGCAGCATCCAGGTGCCGCCCGGGGTGATTTCCCGGCACATACCGGTGCTGTACTTCAGGCTGGGAACGAAGGTTTTACCCTCCCAGACGCGCGTCTCGCCGGTTACGCAGTCGGCCATGCCCCGCTCTTTGTGCAGGAAGACCAGCGTGCCGTTGGCGTAGCTGGAGGCCTTGGTAGTGAGCAGCCGCGGTTTGCTCAACTGGGCGTTATCGACCAGCCACAGGGCATAGCCATCGTTATAGGGCGCTCGCCAGCAGAGCGCCTGCGCCAGCGAATGGGTTTTATCCAGCGCGGTGAGGGTGATCTGGCGCTCTGCCGCCGGAATGGCCGGGTTCTGCCAGTCTTCACAGCGCTGGTTCAGCAGCGGCGTCAGGGCGGGCAACAGCTTCTGGCGCTGGAGCATGCTCAGCGGTACAGGTTGCGCGTTGTGGATCACCGGCGCGGCGATGATTTCCGGGGCGGGGGCAGCGGGCAAAATGGCATCGTCGCCCGCGTCGCCTTTATCCAGCAGCGCGTCGGCGGTGCCGGTTCGTCGCTGAAACGCATCCATTTTACTCAGCACCTCGCGGCTGCCGGCGCTGGAAAGCGGCAGGTGCTGGCCGTTAAGCGTGAATTCGATTTTGCGCTGGTTCGCCAGGGCCTGCAGCACGGCGGAGGTCTGATCGCTGTCCAGACGGAAGTGGCTGTCATCCACGGCATCCAGCGAGCCGAGGTCCCGGTCGTCGATCAGCAGGCTGGCGGTGGAGTCGGCGGGGATATCGTGTTCGATCTGCGCGAAGGTGGCCGTAGCGGTGAGGTGCTGTTCGCTGCCGGCGTTGCGGGTCAACAGCACGCTGACCTCGCCCATGCGGACGCCGTAACCTGCCGCCCGGCAGGTGCCAGTGTTATCGCAGGCGAGCTCCCAGTCTTTTTGCGCAAAGGAAAAACCTTGCAGGGGCGCCGCCAGCAGAGGTGTGGAGCACAGCCCCAGCCAGGCAGCCCAGAAGAACGCGCGCATATCAATCCCTGTCAGCAATCAGTGAGGGGGAAATTATAGGCGCGACGTGGCGGTTAGGATATCAGAATCAGGTTAAGGCCCCGCCCATACGGCACTGGGCGAAGCGCAGAATATCTTCTGCCAGCCGCCGCGCCGTATCGACATCCGTCTGGCTACGCTTGATCAGCAGACGGCTCAGACAGCCCTCGACAATCAGCTCCATCTGCTTGGCGACCATTTCCGGATCATCCACCTCCAGCTGGGTCAGCAGCTCATGGGTGTAGGCCAGCGAAGCCTGCTTCTGCTGTTCCGCCAGCTGGTGGATCGGGTGCTGGGCATCCGGATAGAAGGTGCAGGCAGCGATAAATAAACAGCCGGGGTAGCGCTGGTTGCTGACGCAGGTGGTAAGCGCGCTATAGCGCGCCAGCAGCCTTTGCTCTGCGCTTAAGGTGTCGTCCAGCAGCAGCTGACGGCGCCAGGCATCCACCTGGTGGCTCAGATAGCGAAGCGCGTCGTAGAGCAGCGCTTCGCGATCGGGCCAGAAGCGTTTCAGGTCGCTCGTCGGACAGGACACGCGCTCAGCGACCATCTCCAGCGACGTGTTGGCGATACCTTCAATTTCAAGAATTTTAATGGCTTCTGCCAGGACGTCTTCACGTAGCACGGTGTTCTCCTCCATCTTTCCTCCTAAAGTGTCGCTCACGCTTGCCAATCGCGCAAATGGGCGCTGAATGCCGCAGCATCCATAAAGCCGGTGACCCGCCGGTCGGGTTGTTCCTGGCCCTGCGCGTTGAAGAACAGGATCGTCGGCAGACCGAGCACCTGCAGGCGCTTCAGCAGCGCGGCGTCTTGCGGACTGTTTTTTGTCACATCAACCTGTAATAACACGACGCCTTTCAGCGCCTGCTGCACGTCAGGTGAACGAAAGGTGTATTTTTCAAACTCTTTGCAGGCTACACACCAGTCGGCGTAGAGATCGAGCATCACCGGCTGGCCTTTTGCCTGCGCCAGCGCCCGATCAAGCTCGGTCACCGAGCTGACGCGGGTGAAGGCCAGATGCGCCTGCTGCTCGGGCGCCGGGGCGCCAAACGCCCAGTCCTGCAGCGGACGGGCGCTAACCAGCGCGGCGGCAAGAAGAATGATTTGCGCCAGCCGCATCCACGGCCGGGTCGCGCCCAGCGAGGTGATGAACGCCCAGCTGAAGAAGGCGACGCCAAGCATTGACCACAGACGTAATCCCCACTGGTCGCCGAGGATGCGCTCCAGCAGGAAAACGGGCAGAGCCAGGATCACGAATCCGAAGGCGGTCTTCACATGGCTCATCCACGGGCCGCTCTTCGGCAGCAGACGGTTGCCAAACACGGTGACGAGAATCAACGGCAGGCCCATGCCCAGCGCGTAGAGGTACAGCGTGCCGCCGCCCAGCCACAGATTACCGCTCTGGGCGATATATAACAGGATGGCGCTCAGCGGCGCAGTGGTGCAGGGGGAGCAGATCAGCCCGGCAATAGCGCCCATCGCAAAGACTCCGCCGGGCGAGCCGCCCTGGCGCTTATTGCTGAGCAGCGCCAGCCGCGTCTGCAGCGAGGAGGGTAGCTGTAGCGTGAACAGGCCGAACATGGAGAGCGCCAGCAGTATAAACACTGCCGACAGACCCACCAGCACATACGGGTGCTGCAGGGCCGCCTGGAACTGCAGCCCGGCGGCGGCCACCACCAGCCCCAGCGCGGTATAGGTTAAGGCCATCCCCTGGACATAAATAAAGGCCAGCAGCAGGGCGCGCGCGGTGGAAAGCCGCTGTTTGCCGCCCAGCACGATGCCGGAAATCAGCGGGTACATCGGCAGCACGCAGGGGGTGAAGGCGATACCAATGCCTATCAGCAGCGCCCACAGGGCGGTGAAAGGCAGGCGGGCGGGGGCGTCAGCGGGCGGCGCTGAGGCAGGCGCAGGCGAAGTGGCGATCTCCGGGGCCGGACGCGGCTCAATCGGCAGCGGCGGGTTGAACGCCGGACGGCTGCTCGCCGGCGGCGCAGGGGCAATGGTGGTCGCCCGGCCATCTGCCGAAGCCGCCAGCACGGCGCTCAGCGGGATCACTTTGGTCTCCGGCGGATAACAGAATCCGGCATCGGCGCAGCCCTGCCAGGTGACGGTGAGGGTGGCGTCTTTGTCCGCCTGCTTCACCGTGACCGGGACAGTCAGGCGCTGACGAAAGATCTCGCTTTTGCCGTAAAACTCATCCTCATGCCACTCGCCCGCCGGCAGCGCCGGTTCGGCGATCGTCGCCCCGGCGGCGCGGAAGGTAAACTGTTGACGATAAAGATAGTAACCATCCTTGATTTGCCAGCTCAGGTTGAGGTCATGCTGTTGCTGCTGAAAGTCAAAGGCGAAGGCCTGGTCAGCAGGCACAAAGTTCGAGCGCCCCGGCGCGTCGAATAACCCGGCGGTGGCTGACGCGCTGCACAGCAGCAGGATCAGCGTAAAGATGCGGTAAGCCATGAGAGGTAATCGTTGTCTCCATACGTGACGGGCAGAACCAGCAGTTCAGGGGTTTGATACGGGTGGTGAGACTTCAGGCAGTCCAGCAGCGCCTGCTGATGGGCAAGATCGGTTTTGAGCAGCATCTGAACTTCATACTCCTGCTCCAGCTTCCCTTCCCAGTAATAGAGCGAGGTGGCGCCCGGCAGGAGCGTGGCGCAGGCGGCCAGCTTTTCGGCCAGCGCTTTTGCCGCCAGATCCTGGGCGGTCGCTTCATCCGGCGCGGTACAGAGCACAACAACAGCATCAGGCGTAGTCATCATGAACCTCGTATCAGCGAAAAGAGGCACTATAGCACGCAAGGTGGGGAGGATTAACGAAACGGGCCAGGATCTGGCCCGAATTTGAAGAGATTTACAGCATGATGCCGCCAAAAATAAACCCGAGGATCACGCACAGCGTAATGGCGATGACGCCGGGGATCAGGAAGGCGTGGTTGAAGACGTATTTACCGATGCGGGTGGAGCCGGTGTCATCCATTTCGACCGCCGCCAGCAGGGTGGGGTAGGTCGGCAGAACGAAAAGGGCGGAGACGGCGGCAAACGAGGCGATGGCAGTGAGAGGGCTCACGCCCAGCATCAGCGCGGCGGGCATCAGCGCTTTGGTGGTGGCCGCCTGCGAGTAGAGCAGCGTGGCGGCAAAGAACAGCACCACCGCCAGCAGCCACGGGTAGTTATGCAGCAGGTCGCCGGCTACGGCCTGGATATCGCTGATATGCGCTTTAACGAAGGTATCCCCCAGCCAGGCGACGCCGAGCACGCAGACGCAGGCGCTCATGCCGGACTTAAAGGTGCTGGCGTTGAGCACTTCGCCGGTGTCGATTTTGCAGGTGATGCTGATCAGCGTGGCGATGGTCAGCATAAACACCACGATCGCCTCGTTACGCGGTAGTACCGGGTTTTTGATCAGACCGACGGTATCGCTGATTGCCGTGGCGTAGAACATCACCGCCACGATGCCGATCAGAAACAGCAGAACGGAACGTTTGGCGTGCGGCTTCAGCTCAAACACCTGGCTGCCGCGCAGTCTGACCTCACCCTTGGCCAGCCGCTCCTGGTAAATCGGGTCGTCTTTCAGTTCGCAGCCGAGGAAATTGCAGACGATAGCGGTGAGCATCACCGCCAGCAGGGTGACCGGAATACAGATGGCCAGCAGCGTCAGGTAGCTAACGCCCAGCGGCTCCAGGATACCGGCAAAGAACACCACCGCGGCGGAGATGGGCGAAGCGGTGATCGCTATCTGGGAGGCCACCACCGCAATCGACAGCGGACGGGACGGACGGATGCCTTGCTCTTTGGCCACTTCGGTGATCACCGGCAGCGTGGAGAAGGCGGTATGGCCGGTGCCGGCGAGCACGGTCATAAACCAGGTCACCAGCGGGGCAAGGAAGGTAATATATTTCGGATGGCGACGCAGCATCCGTTCGGCGAGGCTGACCAGGTAATCCATTCCGCCTGCGACCTGCATGGCGGCGATAGCGGCAATCACCGCCATAATGATTTCAATAACGTCGAAGGGGATCGCACCCGGTTTAATTTGAAAAATAAGCGTCAGGACAAGGACGCCAAGGCCACCGGCAAAGCCGATACCGATGCCGCCGAGCCGGGCGCCGAGATAAATCGCCAGCAGGACAATAACCAGTTCTGCACCAAACATATATGCCTTCCTTGTTTTTTAACAAGTTGATATTGGATTGTTGTATTTTAGTAAAACTAAAAAGCAAAAAGGCATGTCATCGCTGACATGCCTTTGAATGACTATCCGGAAAGATTACTGTTCGCTTTCATCGGTATAACGCTTCGCTTTATAAGCGGGATGCATCAGGTTTTGCGCGGAGAAAATGTCATCCAGCTCCGCCGCCGTCAGCAGCCCACGCTCCAGCACCACTTCCCGCACGCTCTTCCCGGTTTCGGCGCAGATCTTGCCGACGATATCGCCATTGTGGTGGCCGATAAACGGGTTGAGGTAGGTGACGATGCCGATGGAGTTATAGACGTAACCTTCGCACACCGCTTTGTTGGCGGTAATGCCGTTGACGCATTTCTCCAGCAGGTTGTAGCAGGCGTTGGTCAGAATGTGGATAGACTCGAACATCGCCTGGCCGATCACCGGCTCCATCACGTTCAGCTGCAGCTGCCCGGCTTCGGAGGCCATGGTCACTGTGGTGTCGTTGCCGATCACTTTAAAGCAGACCTGGTTGACCACCTCCGGCACCACCGGGTTAACCTTCGCCGGCATAATAGAAGAGCCAGCCTGCAGCTCAGGCAGGTTAATTTCGTTGAGGCCCGCGCGCGGTCCGGAAGAGAGCAGGCGCAGGTCGTTACAGATCTTGGACAGTTTCACCGCCAGGCGTTTCAGCGAGCTGTGAACCATGACGTACGCCCCGCAGTCCGAGGTGGCTTCAATCAGATCTTCCGCCGGAACGACCGGTAAGTTGCTCACTTCCGCCAGCTTCTGCACCGCCAGCTGTTGATAACCGTCCGGGGTGTTGAGGCGTGTGCCGATGGCGGTTGCGCCAAGGTTCACTTCCAGCAGCAGCTCCGCGGTGCGCAGAATGCTTTTGGTCTCTTCATTGAGCAGCACATTGAAGGCATGGAACTCCTGACCGAGGGTCATCGGCACCGCGTCCTGCAGCTGGGTGCGGCCCATCTTGAGGATGTCCTGGAACTCCTCGGCTTTCGCCTGGAAACCTTCGCCCAGCTGCTTAATCGCATCGATTAACTTGAGGATAGAGGCATACACCGCAATGCGGAACCCGGTCGGGTAGGCATCGTTGGTGGACTGGCATTTGTTGACGTGATCGTTTGGGTTCAGGTACTGGTATTCGCCTTTCTGGTGGCCCATCAGCTCGAGGCCGATGTTTGCCAGGACTTCGTTGGTGTTCATGTTTACGGAGGTGCCGGCCCCGCCCTGGAAGACATCGACCGGGAACTGGTCCATGCATTTGCCGTTATTCAGGACTTCGTCACAGGCGGCGATAATCGCATTTGCCGCGCTTTTGGGAATGGTCTGCAGCTCCTTGTTCGCCAGCGCGGCGGCTTTCTTCACCATCACCATGCCGCGCACGAATTCTGGTATGTCGCTGATTTTGCTGTTGCTAATGTAGAAGTTTTCAATCGCTCGCAGAGTATGAACGCCGTAGTAAGCGTCCGCGGGAACTTCCCTGGTGCCCAACAGATCTTCTTCGATACGAATGTTGTTTAACATGTGAACCTTCTTTTCAAGCTGCCAATGAATTCACCAAATACACAGAATATCCAGGATTCAGTATATTTTCTGGCCGACGATTATTTCCTTAACCGGCCCGGTGCCCAAGATCATATGCTGATGATAGCGAATATCAGTAAGCTTGATCACTTATTACATCGCGGGTGTGAGAAGATTTATTAATCTGTGAAATGGGTCACCGCTTTCCTATTCTTGGAAAAAATAAGCATTTCCGCTGATTGAAAAGCCGCTCAGCATCCCCATCTTAGTGGGATGCGATCAGCAAATTGATGACTACGGGGGCCGAATTCGGCGCCTGTCGATGAAGGAGACGCCGGTGCGTTGGATTCCGTTTATTGCCTTTTTTCTTTACGTTTACATTGAGATATCGATCTTTATCCAGGTCGCGCACGTGCTGGGCGTCTTTATGACGCTGATCCTGGTGATCTTTAGCTCGGTGGTGGGGATGTCGCTGGTGCGCAACCAGGGCTTCAAAAACTTCCTGCTGATGCAGCAGAAGATGGCCGCGGGCGAGAGCCCGGCGGCGGAGATGATCAAGAGCGTCTCGCTGATTATCGCTGGCCTGCTGCTGTTGATCCCGGGGTTCTTTACCGATTTCCTCGGCCTGCTGCTGCTTTTGCCCCCGGTGCAGAAGCACCTGACGATGAAGCTGATGCCGCATTTGCGCTTCAGCCGGATGCCGGGCGGCGGCTTTAGCGCCGGGACTGGCGGCGGAGAGACCTTCGAAGGGGAATACCAGCGCAAGGATGAACAGCGCGACCGTCTGGACCACAAGGACGATCGCCGCGATTAACGTTTATCGGCCCGGTCTGCAGACGCGACCGGGCCGCTTTCTTTTTGCGCCTATACGCTTCCTGTCGCCAGCTTACGTCTCGGTAAAAACAACCACAGCACCGCCAGCATCACCAGCGCGTACAGACTCTTCCAGCCGACCATCGCCAGCAGCAGCAGACAGAGAATGCTGCCCACCGCCGCCAGCAGCCGATAGCGCCCGCGCAGCAAACGACAGCCCGCCAGCATGCACAGCAGATAGATCATGATGAAAATGCCGTTGGCATAGACGATCAGCGCGTCCAGATTGATATCGAGAAAATAAATACACAAGGTGCTGACCACGCAGGAGCCCAGCACGGCGTTGAGGGCGTTGCGCGGGATCTGCCGCGGCGACAGCCTCGCGAGGTAGCTCTGTGGCTTATGCTGCGCCTGCGACCAGACCAGGCGGGCGAAGCTCTGAATATAGATGTTGAGGCTGGCGAAACAGGCGAGGTAACCGATAACGCAGGCCACCCACAGCGCTTCGACGCCGAACAGGCGGACCACGATATTCGGTAATGACGCCGCCGCCGCCATCTCCTCGCCAAAGGCGTGGAAGTGCAACACCAGCACGGTGCAGGCCCAGTAGACCGAACCGGCAAGCAGCAGGCCTATCATCAGCGCGCGGGGAAAATCGCGCTCGGGGTGTTTAAACTCCGAGGCGAGGTGGGCAAAGGCTTCCAGGCCGACAAAGCACCAGAACATCACCGACAGCGCGGAGAAGAGCTGGCCGCGGTCGATCTCCGCCGGGGCGGGGAAGGGGATCTGCGCCGGACTTATCCCGCCGCGCCACCAGACGGCGACGATCAGCGCCACGATCAGCACGGCAACCAGCGTCTGCAGGTTGGCGCTGGAGCTGGCGCCACGTGAACCGACCCACCAGACGATGGCCAGGGTACCCAGCTCCGCCAGCAGCAGCTGCGCATCATGCCAGCCGAACAGCGCCTGGCCGAAGCCGGTGGCGATGTGCAGGGCTGCGGGGAGTCCGACCGGGATAACCGATAAAAACAGCCAGCCGGTGACGCTGGCCAGACGTGGGCCAAAGGCCATATCGACAAAGTGGGCCACGCCGCCCGCGCTGGGGAAATGGCGGCCCAGCAGGGCGAAGACGATGGCAATCGGAAAAACAAGGAGGATAAGCAACGGCCATGCCCACAGGCTGTTATCGCCAGCGACCAGCGCCGCCAGCGCCGGAACGGCGAAAACGCCGGTGCCCAGCAGTGAGGTGGAAAGCAACCCGACTCCCTGTCCCAGCCCTAACTCCTGTTTTAAACCACTCATGATTCCATCCTGCGCCAGTGAAAAGAAAGAGAGTATCACAATCGCTTTTCCTTATGACCGGTTGCCCGGTGGCGCCGCTTTTTGCGCGCCAGCGCAAAGGTAAAAATTTTTTTTTAATTTTGCCCTTGAAGCGGGAAATGGCCATCCCCATCTCTCTCTGCACTAGCCGGTAAACCGCGTTCGGCCCGGCGTCACCCATAACTGATAATGACTTTCTCGAAGGAGAGCTATCAATGAGTATTCGTCCGTTACATGATCGTGTGATCGTCAAACGTAAAGAAGTTGAAACCAAATCTGCGGGCGGCATCGTTCTGACCGGTTCTGCAGCAGCTAAGTCAACGCGTGGCGAAATCATCGCTGTCGGTAAAGGCCGCATCCTGGAAAACGGGACCGTGCAGCCGCTGGACGTTAAAGTTGGTGACATCGTGATTTTCAACGATGGCTACGGCGTGAAGACTGAGAAGATTGACAACGAAGAAGTGCTGATCATGTCCGAAAGCGACATCCTGGCAATTGTTGAAGCTTAATTCGCACGACCCTGAACGAATTTGAGGAATATAAGAAATGGCAGCAAAAGACGTAAAATTCGGTAACGACGCTCGTGTAAAAATGCTGCGCGGCGTAAACGTACTGGCAGATGCAGTTAAAGTGACCCTGGGCCCGAAAGGCCGTAACGTGGTTCTGGACAAATCCTTCGGCGCGCCGACCATCACCAAAGATGGTGTTTCCGTTGCACGTGAAATCGAGCTGGAAGACAAGTTCGAAAACATGGGCGCGCAGATGGTGAAAGAAGTTGCCTCTAAAGCGAACGACGCGGCAGGCGACGGTACCACCACCGCAACCGTGCTGGCGCAGGCTATCGTGAACGAAGGCCTGAAAGCGGTTGCTGCAGGCATGAACCCGATGGATCTGAAACGTGGTATCGACAAAGCTGTCGTTGCCGCTGTTGAAGAACTGAAAGCGCTGTCCGTTCCGTGCTCTGACTCCAAAGCTATCGCTCAGGTAGGTACCATCTCCGCTAACTCCGACGAAACCGTCGGTAAACTGATCGCGGAAGCGATGGATAAAGTCGGCAAAGAAGGCGTGATCACCGTTGAAGACGGTACCGGTCTGGAAGACGAACTGGACGTGGTTGAAGGTATGCAGTTCGACCGCGGCTACCTGTCTCCGTACTTCATCAACAAGCCGGACACCGGCGCCGTTGAGCTGGAAAGCCCGTTCATCCTGCTGGCTGACAAAAAAATCTCCAACATCCGCGAAATGCTGCCGGTTCTGGAAGCCGTAGCGAAAGCTGGCAAACCGCTGGTTATCATCGCTGAAGACGTTGAAGGCGAAGCGCTGGCGACCCTGGTGGTTAACACCATGCGCGGCATCGTGAAAGTGGCTGCGGTGAAAGCGCCGGGCTTCGGCGACCGTCGTAAAGCCATGCTGCAGGATATCGCGACGCTGACTGGCGGTACCGTTATCTCTGAAGAGATCGGTATGGAGCTGGAAAAAGCGACTCTGGAAGACCTGGGCCAGGCGAAACGCGTGGTTATCAACAAAGACACCACCACCATCATCGATGGCGTTGGCGAAGAATCCGCAATCCAGGGCCGCGTTGCTCAGATCCGTAAGCAGATCGAAGAAGCAACCTCCGACTACGACCGTGAAAAACTGCAGGAACGTGTCGCTAAACTGGCTGGCGGCGTTGCCGTAATCAAAGTCGGCGCGGCAACTGAAGTTGAAATGAAAGAGAAAAAAGCACGCGTCGACGATGCCCTGCACGCCACTCGTGCTGCGGTTGAAGAAGGCGTGGTGGCTGGCGGCGGCGTAGCGCTGGTTCGCGTTGCAGCTAAACTCGCTGGCCTGACCGGTCAGAACGAAGATCAGAACGTCGGTATCAAAGTTGCGCTGCGCGCAATGGAAGCGCCGCTGCGTCAGATCGTGTCCAACGCCGGTGAAGAGCCGTCTGTTGTGGCGAACAACGTGAAAGCCGGCGACGGTAACTACGGTTACAACGCGGCAACTGAAGAATACGGCAACATGATCGACTTCGGTATCCTGGACCCAACCAAAGTCACCCGTTCTGCACTGCAGTACGCGGCTTCCGTGGCTGGCCTGATGATAACCACCGAGTGCATGGTGACCGACCTGCCGAAAGGCGACGCGCCTGATTTAGGTGCTGCTGGCGGTATGGGCGGCATGGGCGGTATGGGCGGCATGATGTAATCGTGCGCTCTACGGCATAAAAAAGCAGAAACCCCTGGCCAGTAATGGCTGGGGGTTTTTCTTTTGGCGCGCTTTTTAGTATAAGGCTTATACATAAAAATCATTTAAGCTGCATCAGAGCGGCAAGCACCTCCGTATCGGAAGCGACTAACTAGCGCGACCGGCTAAGGAATGAAAGCGGCTCATGCCGACGCAGTTTGAAGGATGACAGGTTTACATCCGGGCCAGTGCGTCCAGCTCATCGATCATGGGGATTAACATGCAGGTAAAATATTTAGCAGGGATTGTCGGCGCAGCCTTACTGTTGGCAGGTTGCAGTTCCAGCAATGAATTAACCTCTGCCGGCCAGAATGTGCGCTTCGTGCAGGAGAAGCCTGGCGCAGAGTGTCAGCTGTTAGGGACCGCGACGGGTAAACAGAGTAACTGGCTCTCCGGCCAGAATGGCGATGAGGGTGGCTCCATGCGCGGTGCGGCTAACGCCCTGCGTAACCAGGCGGCAGCCATGGGCGGCAACGTGATTTATGGCGTCAGCAGCCCGACGCAAAATCTGTTGTCGAGCTTTGTGCCCACCGACAGCGAGATGAACGGCCAGGTTTATAAGTGCCCGAACTGATGCGCGATGCCTCTCTCTGCGAGCGTAGAGAGAGGCGTGACCGGTAGAAGAGGGTCAGGCGTTAAGCTCCGCTTTCTTCTCCAGATAGAAGGCATGCAGGGGACGCAGACACTCTTCCAGGCTGAGCATTCTTCCTGGCTGGGAAGGAATAATGGTACTGAAGATTTGGCATGGCGCCAGCGCCGTGTGCATCGCCTTAAGCTTGGGGCTTTTCTCAATAAGGCGTACTACCACGCTGTTTTCCATTTCAGATAAATGTGGCGCACTGGTTTTTACCACCGCTCCGGAGACAATTTTCTTGCCTTCGTCCGTCTCGCAGCAATAGAGCACGCCCAGATAATGGGAAAACAGGTTTAGCTTCCATTCTTCCTGGGGATACTGCTGGTAATCAATATTCGGCTGAGTAGTTAAGTCGACGCTGTAGCACATTAAAAAATCCATATTTGAACTTAAATACTGGATAATTTCCTGATCGCCGACTGTTTTTAATGCCTGTTGAATACCAATTATCAGGGCTTCAACCTGTCGGTCATCAATAGTTAACGTCTTAATTTGCTCATCCTGAAATACCAGGATCAGCGTTGACTGCGTTTCGCCAGGTTTAAGCGTAATAGACATTATACGCCGCTCAGGAGAAGGCTGTTGTATTTCAGCCATTTCTACCGTGGGGATATGGGTAACAAGTGTTTCGTTATAAGCGATAATCTCATCTTTGTAAGCCTCGCCTTTATTTTCAAGTCGCTGAAAAATTAAGGCCATTCTACTTTGCAGTATCAGAAGCAGGTCGGCCAGTACGGGTGCCTGAAGATAGAAAATCTCACAGGTATCATTCGCTTTCTTGACCTTAAGTAACAGCGCCAGGAAACGCTCTTCAAAAGTAATTCCTGCAGTATTAAAACCAATAAACGTTCCTTGCATAATCTTCTCCTTTATTAAGCGGTAGCCATCGACTTCGATTGTGAGAGGTCAATAACGCGATCGGCAGATGCAATGGTTGATGGCCGGTGCGCGACAATAATTCGGGTGATACTTAATGATGAGATGGATTGGTTGATAACCGACTCATTTTTTAAGTCGAGGTGACTGGTGGCCTCGTCCATAAACAGGATACTCGGTTTACGGTACAAAGCACGAGCGATCAGGATACGTTGCTTTTGACCGCCGGAAATGCCCAGCCCCAGTTCGCCGACAATGGTTTCGTATCCCATCGCCATCTTCATGATTTCATCATGGATGTTGCAATGTTTGGCACATTCCATTACGAATTCCAAATCGGGGTTATCATCAAAACCACTGATATTATCGATAAGTGAACCTGAAAAGAGACGATCCTCCTGAAGTACGCAGGCGATACCGAGACGATAGTTATTTAAACCAATTTTTTGAATCTCCAGATTATCCGCCAGTATTTCGCCGGAGTCAGGTGAAAGCAAACCGCACATGACTTTCAACAGCGTGGTTTTGCCAACGCCAGATGGGCCAATTAGCGCGACAGACTCTCCTGGGGCAACCGTTATATTCAGATTGGTAAAAATGGGTTGTGAAAAAGGATCGTATTGATAACTCAGGTTCCTGACTTCAAGCATCACGCCGGTGTTTTCTGTAAACACACGTCGGGATGGCAGTTCTTTTTCCGGTTCGCTAAAGGCGATTTCAGATAGACGTTCATTATGAAGCGAGAGCATACGAAGCTGCATCACCAAATCAATGAGATTGGATGCTCGCTGAGAAAACTGGCCTCGATAAGCATTAAATGCCATAAACATACCGAGCGTCATCTCATTATCAATTACCATAATGGCACCCAACCACAGTACCACCACCTGATCGATAGAGGTGATAAAGGTATTAATCCCACCAAACATCATATCAAAGCGAGTTTGCTTAATACCTGCGTTACTGGCATCAATGTTAAGATTCAGCCAATGCTGCGAGCGACGTTCTTTTAAATTTAATGCTTTGATCGTGGAAATGCCATAAAGCGACTCCATAAAGTGAGAGTTAGCACGCGCCCCTTTAACGACCTGCTCTTCCGTTACGCGCCGATAAAAACTATAGGTAGCGAAACGCATAATCGCATAGCAGACGGTAAAGCCAATGACGACCCAGACTAACCAGCCGCCATATAATGTCAGCATGACTAACAAACCGATCGTCATTATCGAATCGATGATGCCAGTGACGATACTGTTGGTAAAAATTGAACGAATGGTATCCAGAGACGAGAAACGAGACTGGATATCACCTAAGTGTCTTTTCTCGAAAAAAGATAATGGCAAACTTGCCAAGTGATCGAATAGCGTTGTTTTCCATTGAATGTTTGTCAATGTATTCAACGTTAACGACGTCCATGCTCGGAGCATGCTAATAAACGTGCGGAATAGCGTAAAAAATATTAAACCAATACAAATAACAGAGAGTAAACTTTCATCGTGCGCCATAATGACATGGTCAGTTACTAACTGTGTACCAATAGGCAACAGGAGGCCAATCGCTTCTACCACAACAGAGAAAGCAAAGATCTTAATCAGCGCCGATTTTAAACCAACAATTTTATGCATTAAATCCAGGAGTCGTAAACGGGATTTCGCCTCCTCTTGTTGGAAGTTATGGTCAGGCCAGAGTTCAAGCGCAACGCCGGTAAAATTATTTGACATCTCACTGATGCCAATGATTCGTTTACCCAGCGCGGGATCGTGAATCACAAATCCGTTTTTCTTTACTTTTGTAAGGACTACATAGTGGTTCATTCCCCAGTGGATGATGCAGGGAAGCTTAAGCTGTTTTATTTCATCGAGGTCGAGCGCTAGCGCACGGTTTTTTAAACCAGCCTGCTCGGCTGTTTTGCTTAGAGACAGCAGTGAGGAGCCCTGTGAGGGGCTACCGAATCGTTGACGAAAATTAAATAAATCGATATTTAACCCATAATAACCACAGACCATCGCCAGACAGGCAACTCCACATTCCGATGATTCTGACTGTAGAATAACAGGCGTTTTGTTAACCAGAGAAAAATTTAGTTTTGCAACAATGGTTTTGAACAATTCGTTAGTCATGGATTGGCCCAGTAATGCTTTGAGTTATCTTATACACAGGGGTAAACATCCACATATAAAGTGGGCGCTCTTCGAGAAATACAACGGCTTGAGCCTTCAGTCCATTCGAAAGCGAAAGCGTTTTACCATTGTAATTAAAGGTTTTGTTTTCAATTTTGACAATGGTTTTATAGAGTGCCAGTTCCTGCTGGTTCGTTCCATTATTAACATTAGTGTATTCAGACAGTTCCTGTCGGGATGTCGGGACCGAAGATATTGAAAGTATTTTCCCCGGGAATTGCCCAAATTTATCGGATGGGAAAGCATCATAGCGTATGTTAATGACATCACCCGGTTTGACATAAGGTATGCTATTATTAGGTAACCATAAAATAAGATAATATTCTATATCACCAGTGGGTTTGATTTGCGCTAAACTGCTGCCTTTGTCGACCATTTGTCCTTTTGTTACAGCCAGCGATTCAATGCGTCCTTCTGTGGTTGCTTTAATAATGACATTACCATTGGCATTTGATTCAACCAACTGGTTTTTGTAATCATTAATCTGGTTTTCCTGAGATGATATTTGGTTGTCAAAATCTGCCGTTTTTGTGATTTTATCGCTATTTAACTGGGTTACCTGGGATTCCAGTTGCATTTTCTGACTGACCAAAGACTGATAGGTGCTCTGTTGTTGAAAGTATAATGAATGCTGATAGTTATACTGATCTTTGGTGATAAGGCCATCACGAAGATATTTATCGTAACTGGAAAGATTATCATGCATTTTCTTTAAACCAGTCTGCGCATTAACCAGCATGCGGTTAGTTTCTTTTAACGAATCATTGATGGTTTTTAGCTGTTTTTCTAAAGATAAGCGGGTTTCTTCTTTATTATGAGAAAGTTTGGTGATGATATCTTCAGCGTTTGCAATCTTTTCATTAATGACTTCTATTTGCGCCGTACTGACGTTACCTGTTGTTGTATTACGGGAAATGTCAATTTCATATAAAGACTGTCCTTTAGCGACAAGGTCACCGACTTTGGCATATTGGGAAATAACAAATCCTTGCTGTGGCGCATAAACATTGACAGAATGAGGTAATGTAATAACTTCCCCACGAACATCAATGCGTTGGGTAAAGGTACAAAATATTGTGGTGGTTATTAGAATGGCTAGAAAGGCAAATGAAAGTAATGCAATAAGCCATGCCGGAAGCCCTGCTAGCAGCAAAGCCTTTCCTTTCCAGTGATGCTTTTTGTATTCGATCGCTTCCTTGCGATAGATTTTTCTTAACATAATTATCACTTACATAATGAAATGAAAAGGCCCGATATTTCAGGCCCTATTTACTTAATAAAGAATGTCAACAAAACGTTGAGCAACCAGCTGAGGCGTAAATTAATTGCTCCAGAAGTTTAATGTGCCATCATAAACGGCATCCATTACACCTGTTGCATAATCCAGAGTCATATCCCAGCCAACGATACCCGCAGCAATACCAAAGCAGACGCCACCAGCTACTAAGCCAAACAACATACCTACACCCTGACCGATTGCGCCAAAGCCGAGAAGACCACCACCAGCCCCGCCCCAACGTCCAGCGAAAGCTGTCCCAAAAATCGCCCCCAGAGAGGCGCCCAGAGCGACGGCGCCTGCTTCTTTAGCAGCCCAGGTCATAATATCGGTAAGAGTATCAGTCAGCGCGCCGCCAGAAATCTCTTCCATTTCAAATACAGTTAATTGATGCATGATTAGTCCTTTAACTAAAATTAAAATTATATGTTCAATCCAGACCAGAAGTTGGTCCGCAGAGAAGATAGTCGTTGCTGTAGTATGAATCAACTCAACTTAATGTGAATTGTTGATGAAATTTCAGATTCATTCTTAATCTAATCTAATTATTTTACAGATTCATAAAGTAATATTAATTTTAGCAAGTTAAATTAAGCTGTTATTATGGATGTGATTCAAATTGTAGTGCGTTACTTTCATACGTACATATCATAATGCTTTTGATTATGTATGGGCAAATAAAAAAGGTGGATATCATTATCCACCTTTTATGAGATTATGGTTCTCTTTATTCCTCCTGAACTACTACCTCTAGTATCGCTTTTACATGCCCGGCCGAGACTTCAGCGCTGTTGTCGCTCATTCGGTAATAATCGGCGGTAAAGTTAATTTTTTGTGATGCTTGAGCGCTGGCAAAACTGTATGTCTCTGCGTCATAAAATATAACGGGACTATTGTCTTTTTTGAAGATAATGCCAACGTTGCTTGCTGCTCCGCCTCCTGTTAGCAGATTATCGATGATGCCATCCCCCGCAGGACTGGTGCCGCTAACTGGGTTAAACCAATAGTAAAGTTTATTACCAATTGAACCCGCTGGGCATGAAACGTCCATTGTGATAGTTTTCTGTGATGGGGTTGTGCCACCCCGAGGGATTGACATTAATGTGTTTTTTTCAATTGTATTTAAGGTGATTTGGCTCGGTCCAGACACAGAAATATCACACGAGGTCGCCTTATAAGAAATACTCTTGAATTTCAGAGACGCAGTCATTAACAGACGATCTGCCGCCCTGGGGTTGGTGCTTAAGTTACCCGCTGAGAATTTAAATACTGGATTGGTACTGACGCCGGATGTATCAATGACAGGTTTTGTTTTTATTAACCATACTGTCATAAATTTGTAGTCATCATTCGACTCTAAAATTGGCACAATCGTAGATTGTGCCACTGCGGGTTTAATTGAACCATGCTTGCTGTCCAGAATATCTGAAAACTGAAAACCAATACCATCAATCCCCGTTTCATAGACCGGTTTTCCCATTATACCCGTGACACCAGAGACCTCGGGTGCGGATGAGGTAATGATATACTGATCACCCATTATCTTGCTGCATTCAAAGGTTTTATAGTGTCCGGTACCAACTTTTTTGGTATACAAAACTGTACCTACGGGTATTGTTGGATCCGTTGCGATTTTAGGACTTAAGTTAAATACTGCTTGCCCAGCGGAACCATCATAATCGCATTTGGCAGCTGCTTCACAACAACATAATAATATAGATAGAAAAATCAGTGTTTTTCTCATTCTTTATTGTCCTTGGTCAATATTAGCGACAAATTGTTTCGATTTGACTGATGCCAGCCGCTTTGCCTTCCCTGGCCGGTAAAGTAAAGGAAGCATTGCACTGCTGCGCCGCGCTTTTGCCCCATTGCACGTTAAGTATTCCGGTTTGCTGCAGGCCGGACATATAGACCATCCCGGCGTCGCTGACGATGCCTGGCTGTGCCTGGCTGCTCCCGGCGAGTAACACCATCGCACCATAAGGTACGTCCTGGCCGCTGGCCGTTTTCAGATGGACAAATGCGCGCTGGCCGATATTACCGGCATAATTGGCCCGTACGATGGCGCCGCGTGTCGGAACGACGCTCTGCGTGGTTTCCGGAAGCTCCATATCTTCGCCAAGCGAAGTACTATCGAGGGTGATATCGGTGCGACGATAAGGCGTGACATAAGGTACGATGGCGTAACCACGATAGTCGGTGGTGATGGTGTTATCGTTGGCCAGCTTGACGTTATCCAAACCTGGGGCCTTAACCAGTACGGCGGCATCGGTGATGTCCTGACCAAGCGTGACCCCATCGGCATGAGCGAGAATGCTGCCGTTGGCGCCATAGTCTATACGCTCGCTACCGCGATCGTAGCTGTAACCGGCATTGACGCTGCCGCGAGCACCGTTATAGGTTGCGCGCATATCGCCGCTGTAGTATTCCCGGTTGCTGTATCCTTGCTGCAGGCTCCACTCCAGGCTGTCGTTATCCAGCGCGTTACCACCGATGGAGACCGACTGATCGGTAGACCCCGGATTACTGTTGGTTAACTGATAACTGGTATAGGTGCCCGGTAACCAGTTGCTCAGCGGCAGCGTGACGGTCAGCGAGATACGCTGATCGTCCTGGGCGTCTTTCCCGGAGTTATTCCCGCTCCAGGTATAGCGGTTATAGCTGTACCCGAGGTAATAGTTTACATTGCGGAAGCCACCGTTGTACCCCACGCTGATCGACTTGTTGGTGCGCTTATCGTCCCAGTAATCTTCAATCAATCCACTGATAGACAGACTGCCGAGGCCTTTACCCAGGCTTTGATTCAGCGTCAGATTGGTGCGGTTGCGCAGCGAGCGAGGAGTATACTTGCCGTCATTAGAATAGCTATCTAACACTTCAGAGAGGGTATTAAATCCGCGGGTGGAATAGCGGTAGCCAGCGATAGTCACGTTTGTACCGGTTTCGATAATATTTTTCCCGTAACGGACACGCCATGACTGCCCAGAGGTCTTTTCGTCGTCTTTCATTTTTGACCAGGCCTGAGTGACGTCTGCCGAGGCGGCGCCAAGCTCGCCGAGGTTATAGCCGAGGCCTGTTGACAGCGCCTGATAGCGCGATGCGGCCTGCACCCCGCCATAAAGCGTCAGGCTGCTGGAGACACCGTAGGTCGCGGTAGCTTGCGTAAAGGGCGTTTCATCGACTCCGCCGTCGTAAGGACGATATTTACCAGACGTAATTTCATATTCCAGCTGATCTTCACGGACCATCACCGGCAGCGTAGCGAACGGTACGACGAACTCCTGCTTAGAACCGTCGGACTCTTCCACGGTGACGTAAAGGTCGCCGCTACCGCCGCTCGGGTACATATCGGTGATTTCAAACGCGCCAGGCGCCACGTAGGTCTGGTATACCTGGTAGCCGTTTTGTTTAATGAAGACACGGGCGTTGGTTTTGGCGATACCACGGATAATCGGCGCATAGCCGCGCATACTTTCCGGCAACATTGATGTATCGGTGGCCAGTTGAATACCGGTAAACGGTACACTGTCAAAGATGCCTGAGAGTGACGAGCTCTCACCCATCACCAGGTTACTGTTGATGGGACGAATGCTGCGCTGCATGTAGAGATAGGCTGAGTCCCAATCACCCGCATCGCCGTTGTTTTTATTCCAGGTGCTGAGGTTACGGATACGCCATGGGCCAACGTTGAGGCCAGACTGCAGGTTCAGGCTGTAGTATTCGTCATTGGCCTGCATGTCGTTTGAGCCGCTGAACTGATAGTTCACCAGCAGGGCGTTGATGCCGTCATCAAACTGATCCGGTGGAATATATCCCTGCGCGGTGGTAGATAGTGCCGCCTGCGGAATGGATATATTCAAGCGCTGGACGGTAAAGTCGAAATCCGCTTTGGTATCCGGGATGACTGAAAGATTGGCGCAGCCGTTTTTATCCTCGACCAGTTCGGGAAAGGCTTTAACCCGTACGCCATACTCTGCCAATGTTTTCAGGCTCAAACAGGGCACCAGGGCGGGCTCTCGATTATTCCCAGTGGCACGGCTATTCGCAACAAACTTCATTGTCCTGGTATCCAGATAGCGACCATTAAACATGATATCTACCCGATAATCCCCTGGCGCCTGTGCGTTCTGCGTCTGGAAAATAGATAAGTCGGGAGTGGTTGATGGATCGCTACCATTCAATGAGCTAATGAATGAGGGATCGAAAAAGTCACGTGCTTGCGCTTTATTATTCAAACCAGAAAGCAATGCCGGAAGCATTGCGAGGAAGACCGCGGATAGTTTGAATAATCCATTATTCTTATTTGGCATAGACACATCCCTATAATGATAAAATAAAATTCTTATTACAGCGATGAGGAATAGAGCGATCCTGCTCCGCCATAATCATTAACTACTTTCCAGTTGACGCTGGAGGCATTGATATTTTCTTTTAATGTCACTTCTTTGGTCGTCATTGGAGCGACCGAGTTGACTTCCGGCTTCACTTCTTTGCTACCAATCTGAACACTATGGAAATAGAAGAAAAACGGTGTAGGATTTTTAATCGTCAGTTTTGTGCCTGATTTCCGCCATTCGAGTTTTTTGGCTTCAATGTTTGGAGAAAGGTCGAAAAGTGCTTTTGGACGATAGACCAGACGCATGCGGTGGCGGACCGCCAGTTGAATAGTATTGGCGTTGGCTTTCTCATCGTCCGCCGGCGGGATGGCCATCACGTTAAAATAGTATATGGATTCCCGGTCGTTCGGGGCATTGACGTTTCCGGTAGAAAATAGACGCACGGTATTCTGCTGCTTACCCTCAAGGCGGAATAACGGAGGTGTAGCCATAAAAGAGGGCGTTTTCCCTGCCGGCGCTTCAACCCAGGATTTAATCAGATAAGGGATGTCATCTTTATTTTCGATTTGCGCGGTGATTTCACGCGCACCTTCTTTATAGAGGTAACGGGTGGATTCAATCACAATACCAGCATGGGCAATACTACTGAGGAGTAATGCACAGGATGCGGTGATATTTAATAAGTTCCTGAACATGGTTTTTCTCTGAATGCGAAAAAGGGCCCGCTGTGAAGCGGAGCCCTTCGGGGAAAAATTAGAGGGTATAATCGATAGTAAAGGTCGCAACACCTTTAACCGGACCTTCGGTAACCGGAGTCGCGGAGTTCACTTTCACATAACCAGTGGTGTACTTCAGCTGAGTGCCGCCAGCTGCAGTGTAGCTTTCGGTCATGAGGTCAGAACCGTCGAAGCCTACGCGGTGTGCATCACGTACGCGCTGGATACCGATACCAATGCCGGTAGCGCCGCCAGGTGCGGTGTTGTCCAGGATGTTAGCGTTGCTGGAGGCACCGGTCACATTGACGGTTACAGCAGTAACCGGAGTGGCGCTACCCTGTGCGCAGTCTTTCACGTCAAAACCGAAGTCCTGAGTTTTAAACAGAGCACCAGCCGCTTCAGCATTCGCTTCGGTAGTGGTCACGGTCATCAGCTGAACGATACCGTTGTTCAGGGTACCCGTCGGAGTCACGACGCAAGAGTTAGCTGCATCAGAGACTTCACCCAGTACAGTTACCTGAGCGGTGTTGGTTGCCATTACCTGAGCACTCAGAACTGCAGAAGCAGCGACCATTACAGCTACGATTGTCTTTTTCATTTAATTAATCCATATATAGATACTTAGTCCTGTGTAGAATCGATAACAGTTATCATGGGAATGGAGTATACATTCCTATTGATATTGAAAATAAGCGCCAGCATTCCTTATATAGTGCTGAAACCTACCTTCCTGTTGAACGACGCTACAATATCACTTGCCATAGCGAACCATGGAGAAGCGGGGGTAATTTAAAAGTCTGGTGCAAAAAATGCTTGTGAATTCTTGATGAAGTACGCGTGAATTTAATAGTGACCTTTTCTAATGAGATGTTGAGTTAGGTTGAGATAAATTTAATCCGAAAATGTGGCTTTTAAACAAGATAACTATCGCTTGTCATTTTTTATGCGGTATCCTCAAAGCTGAAGTTCAATGTGAACTGACCCCGCTTCTGTCTGAAGCGATAATGTTCACGCCATGGTTTTGCTGGGATTATTTATTTTTGTTATGGATAATAGGGTTGCGTGGGGCAAGGATATGGATGATATTGCATTATTTAATGGCTGTATAATTAATCAGGAAATTATATTTAATGCCAATATGAATGAGCTGCGACCGCTTGCCGGGAATGGGGAGAGCATCAGCCTCAATGCGCCTACCGCCAGATGCTTGCTGCTGCTATTGCAGAATTGCGGCAAAGTGATTTCTCGGGATGAATTTCTGGCGGCTGTATGGGAAACACGGGGAGTGGTAGTTTCGCAAAATACATTTTATCAAAATATCTCTTTGTTGAGAAAATCGCTGCTCAAAGCGGGACTATCTGAGGATATCATTATCACCGTCAGACAAAAAGGCTTTAGCGTCGCCCCGGATACTTTAGTTATCCCGCTCTCGGATGAAGAGTGCGAGAATATGAATCGGGAAAGATTAACGCATTTTCACAGTAGTAAAACTGCTGATGTCATTTTCAATGATACGGGGAAAATTGACCATAAATTAAGTCTTCCACTACCAGTGAATTTAGCAATCCAGGAGAATGATAGGCGAGAAAATAGCGTGAAGGTGGCAGAGAAAGTATCGGAACGATTACATATAACCTTTAAAGTTCCCACCTGGTTAATCGCGCTGATTGTCGTAATGATAGTTATCAATGTTATCGTACTGATCGTGTTACATCGATAATACGCCGCCGCTGGGGTTTATATTGAGAAGGTAACGGTAAAGTGGATTGCCGAGTATGTTAGTCCCAACCTGACGGTGTATTCATATTAAGATGTCTGCCAGCACGACCTGGCAGACAAGGGAGGGGAGCTAACGCTGCTTCAGTCCTAAATCCAGCGGCGTCTTGCTGGGTTCGCCGCCGATCTCTCGCGCCAGCTTCGGCACCATATAGCCGGAGATGAGGGTCAACAGTTCACGCATGATTTCACGGGCTTCATCATCGCTGACCATAAAGTGTGCCGCCCCTTGTACCCGGTCCAGCACGTGCAGGTAGTAGGGCATTACCCCGGCATTGAACAGCGCATTGCTGAGATCGGCCAGGGTTTGCGCGTTATCGTTCACCCCGCGCAGCAGCACGCTCTGGTTAAGCAGCGTGACGCCCGCCTGACGCAGCATGGCCATCGCCGCGCGAAACTCGCCGTCAATTTCATTAGCGTGGTTGACGTGGTTAACCAGGATCACCTGCAGCGACGAACGGTGGAAGCGGCTGGCCAGCGTCTCGGTGATGCGCGCCGGGATCACGATTGGCAAGCGGCTGTGAATACGCAGACGCTTAACGTGCGGAATGGCTTCCAGCTGGGTCATTAGCCAGTCAAACTCATGGTCCTTCGCCATCAGCGGGTCGCCGCCGGAGAAGATGATTTCATCCAGCTGCGGATGCTCAGCGATATAGTTCATTGCCGTCTGCCAGTTGCGCCTGGTGCCCTGATTTTCGGCATAAGGGAAGTGGCGGCGGAAGCAGTAACGGCAATTGACCGCGCAACCGCCTTTCACCAACAGCAGGGCCCGGTTGCGATATTTGTGCAACAGGCCGGGCACGACGCTATGCTGTTCTTCCAGCGGATCGGTGGAGTAGCCGGGGGCGACGATAAACTCCTCTTCGGCGGTAAGTACCTGACGAAGCAGCGGATCGTCAGGGTTGCCTTTCTCCATTCGGGCAATAAACGCGCGCGGGACGCGCAGCGGGAACAGGCGTCTGGCCTCACGTCCGGCGAGCAGTTTTTCATCAGCGTCTACATTTAAAAGACGCAGCAGTTCATCAGGACTGGTCACAACATTGGCAAGTTGCGTTATCCAATCTTCTCTGGATGGGGTATTTAGGGTTACAATATGCGCCATTTTGTGGCTTAGCTACCAGTTAAACAATTTCAGAGGGCCTTATGGCGACTTACTATAGCAACGATTTTCGTGCTGGTCTTAAAATCATGTTAGATGGCGAACCTTATGCGGTAGAAGCCAGCGAATTCGTTAAACCAGGTAAAGGCCAGGCGTTTGCGCGCGTTAAGCTGCGCCGTCTGCTGACCGGCACCCGCGTTGAGAAAACCTTCAAATCTACTGATTCTGCAGAAGGCGCGGACGTTGTCGATATGAACCTGACTTACCTGTATAACGACGGTGAGTTCTGGCACTTCATGAACAACGAAACCTTCGAACAGCTGTCTGCTGACGCGAAAGCGATCGGTGACAATGCCAAATGGCTGCTGGATCAGGCTGAGTGCATTGTGACCCTGTGGAACGGCCAGCCGATCGCGGTCACCCCGCCGAACTTCGTTGAGCTGGAAATCGTTGAAACCGACCCAGGTCTGAAAGGCGACACCGCAGGTACCGGTGGTAAACCAGCGACCCTGTCTACTGGCGCTGTGGTTAAAGTGCCGCTGTTCGTCCAGATTGGCGAAGTAATCAAAGTGGATACTCGCTCTGGCGAATACGTATCCCGCGTGAAGTAATTTCACGTCATGATGACTGGCGCAGCCTCTGTGCTGCGCCGCTCTTTCTGTACTGGCACGACGAGCACGACACATGAAGCGCAGCGTAAAACTCCTGGCGTTACTGTTTCTGAGCAGCGCACTGCTGTCTGGCTGCAATACCGCCCGCGGTTTCGGTGAAGATATTCAGGGCCTGGGTCACGCCATCTCTCGCGCTGTAAGCTGACTTCCTTCCGTTTCGCCTGCCGCGATCGCCTTGCGGTGCGCCTGCTTCCTCCACGAATACTCCTTTTCTCTTAAAAAACGCAAAGATCCCTTCATCTGTGGACGGTTTGTCTATGCTTATAGGGCATGAAAACAAAACTGACACTAAGGATGACATTATGGTGAAAAAAACGATTGCAGCGTTCTTTACGGTTTTGGTCCTCTCTTCAGCACTGACCGCTTGTAACACCACGCGCGGTGTGGGTCAGGATATTTCAGAGGGCGGCAGCGCAATCTCTGGCGCAGCAACCAAAGCTCAGCAATAACAGCCTTCGACGGTACGGTTTTGCGCCGTACCGTTCTTCACTTCCCCCATCCTGTTGGATATACTCACTACGACTTTTCATCCACCTTACGGGACGACCCGTAAGCGTTTCTCATCCGGGGACGGCCCCAGCAAAGGAGCCTCATGTCCTGGATAGTCTTATTTATCGCTGGCCTGCTGGAAGTGGTGTGGGCCGTCGGCCTGAAATATACCCATGGCTTTAGCCGCCTGGTTCCCAGCGTCATCACCATCGTCGCGATGGTCGTCAGCATGGCGCTGCTTTCATGGGCGATGAAAACCCTGCCGGTGGGTACCGCTTACGCCGTCTGGACGGGGATCGGCGCCGTGGGCGCCGCTGTGACCGGTATCGTACTGTTAGGTGAATCCGCCAGCGCTATGCGTATCGCCAGTCTTGTCTGCATCGTGGTCGGCATCATTGGCCTGAAGATCAGCGCGCACTAGTTGTAGCGCTGATTGACCCAGACCAGTTTGCTGATATCAAAACCCTGCCGGGTGGCAATATCCAGCATCTGCTGCCTGACTTCCGGGGCGATGGTGGGGGCTCGCGCCAGTAGCCAGAGATAGTCGCGGTCGGGGCCGCAGACCAGCGCGTACCGATACTCCTTATCCAGCGCAATGACGTTATAGCTGCCATAGAAGGGGCCGAAGAAGGAGATCTTCAGCGCGGCGCGGCTGGGTTCGCCGGTAAAATACGCCACCCCGTCCGTTTTCTGCCACATGTCGCGGTCGGGGTTATAGCCTTTATTGACCACGTCCAGACCGCCGTCATCGCGCGGCTGCCAGGCGATCGTGACCTTTTCAAGCCCGCTTTCAAAAGGATGGTCGAAGCGGGCGATTTCGTACCAGGTACCCAGATAGCGCTGAACGTCGAAGGGGGTGACCACGGTGACGCCCGGCGGCGGGGCAGGGGGGCTGCAGGCGACAGACAGGAACGAGACGGCGACCGCGGTGATTATCGGCAGGATACGCATGGTATGCTCCTTGCTGGCTTTTAAGCTAAGTGTAGAGTCCGGCAGGGCAAAGGCGGCAAGATTTTTCTATGAAGCGAGCCCGGTAGCAGAATTGCTGCCGGGCTCTTGCGGGATCAGATAAACAGTACGCCAACGAGAGTAATGACGCTGAGGATCGCCGCCAGACCGTAGAAGACCCATTTGCCGTTTGGCACATGGATTTTCAGGTCGTGCATGGCGTGGTGAATACGATGCAGCCCACACCACAGCGGCAGGACAATCATCAGAAAGATGAACGCGCGGCCGATAAAGCTTTGGGCAAAGGCCAGCACGCGCTCATAGCTGAAGGCGTCGGCGGGGGCGAGCCCCAGCGGCAGCAAAATGCCCACCAGCAGCACCATCACCGGCGCGACAATCGCGCCCCACATGCCGCCAGCGCCAAACAGCCCCCAGAAAACGGGTTCATCGGAACGTTTCGGATTGGGATTAATCATCTCAGCCTCCTTACCAGAACAGGGCGACAAACAGGATCACCACGGTGACCACCGCCGTCACCACCCAGAGACCTTTAATCACCGGCTCTGGCCCCATTTTTTCGCCTTTGATGATGACGTTGGCGGCTTTCGGCGCCAGCTCGAACCAGGTTTTGGTGTGCAGCAGCGCCGCCGCCAGGGTGATCAGATTGAGGATCACCACCACTGGATTTTGCAGGAATCCGATATATCCCGCCCAGCTTTCGGCGCCGTGCTTGAGGGCAAACAGCCCGTAAATCAGCACAATGCTAAACCAGACCGTCGGTACCGCCGTGCCTTCCCGCACCATGTAGAAGCGATAAAACGGCAGCTTTTTCCACCAAGTGGAGGTCATCGGCCGCACGTAGGGTTTGCGTTTCGTCGTCATAATGCACTCCTTAGCGTGGTTTCAGGGTGGCGATAAGAAAGTCTTTCGAACTTTCCACCTTGCCCTGCTGGATCGCGGCCGCCGGGTCGACGTGCTTCGGACACACTTCCGAGCAGTAGCCCACGAAAGTACAGGTCCAGACGCCGTTCTGGCCGTTAAGCTGCGCCATGCGTTCCTTTTTGCCGTGGTCGCGGCTGTCTTCGTTATAGCGGTGGGCGAGGGTGATCGCCGCCGGGCCGATAAACTCCGGATTCAGGCCGAACTGCGGACAGGCGGCATAGCACAGTCCGCAGTTGATACAGCCGGAGAACTGATGGTATTTGGCCATCTGGGCCGGCGTCTGCTTGTTAGGTCCCTGGTCTGGGGTGCGGTTATTGCCGATGATATACGGCTTAATGGCCTCCAGACTTTCGATAAAGTGGGTCATATCCACCACCAGATCGCGCTCGATCGGGAAGTTGGCCAGCGCTTCAACCTTGATGCCTTTGGTGTAATCCCGCAGGAAGGTTTTACAGGCCAGCTTCGGTACCTTATTGACCATCATGCCGCAGGAGCCGCAGATCGCCATCCGGCAGGACCAGCGGTAGCTCAGGTCGGGCGCCAGGTTGTCTTTAATGTAGCCCAGCGCGTCCAGCAGCGAGGTCTGCTCATCGTAAGGCACGTCATAGAACGCGCTGTGCGGTGCCGTGTCGACCTCCGGGTTGTAACGCACCACTTCGACTTTCAGGTTTTTCATCTCAGCCATGGGTGGTCTCCTTCTTCTCAGCCGCTTCCGCCTCAGCGCCATAAACACGTTTCGCCGGCGGCAGCGTGGTGATCTTCACATCGCCATATTCCAGGCGGGTGGTGCCATCAGCCTCGCGGAAGGCGAGCGTATGTTTGAGGAAGTTGACGTCGTCGCGTTCGGTACAGCCTTCATCCAGACGCTGGTGCGCACCGCGCGATTCTTTACGGGCGATGGCCGAGTGCGCCATACATTCGGCAACGTTTAAACCGTGTCCCAGCTCAATGGTGTAAAGCAGATCGGTGTTGAATACGCTGGAGTTGTCGGTAATGCGCACGCGCTTAAAGCGCTCCTGCAGCTCAGCCAGCTTGTCGATAGTTTTCTGCATCAGCTCTGGCGTCCGGTAGATGCCGCAGCCTTCCTCCATCGAGAGCCCCATTTCGTCGCGGATTTTCGCCCAGTTTTCGTTACCCTCCTGGTTGACGAGATCTTTCAGACGACGCTCCACATCGGCAGCCTGCGCATCGAGGGCGGAGCCGTTCGTCTCGCCCGCTTGCGCGGCGCGCTGCATGGCCTGTTCCCCGGCCAGGCGGCCGAAGACCACCAGCTCGGCCAGCGAGTTGGAGCCCAGGCGGTTGGCGCCGTGCAGACCAACGGACGAGCATTCGCCCACGGCAAACAGCCCTTTGATGCGGGTTTCGCACTGTTGATCGGTTTCGATGCCGCCCATGGTGTAGTGCGCGGTCGGGCGTACCGGAATCGGTTCTTTCACCGGGTCGACGCCGACGTAGGCTTTCGCCAGCTCACAGATAAACGGCAGGCGCTCCAGCAGCTTTTTCTCGCCGAGGTGGCGCAGATCGAGGTAGACCACGTCGCCGCGCGGCGTGGGAATGGTGTTCCCTTTCCGCCATTCGTGCCAGAAGGCCTGGGACACTTTGTCGCGTGGGCCCAGCTCCATATATTTGTTCTTCGGTTCGCCGAGCGGGGTTTCCGGGCCCATGCCGTAATCCTGCAGATAGCGATAGCCGTTTTTGTTGACCAGAATCCCGCCTTCACCGCGGCAGCCTTCGGTCATCAGGATCCCGGAGCCCGGCAGGCCGGTCGGGTGATACTGCACGAATTCCATATCGCGCAGCGGCACGCCGTGGCCCAGCGCCATCCCCATCCCGTCACCGGTAACGATGCCGCCGTTGGTGTTGTAGCGATAGACGCGTCCGGCGCCGCCGGTGGCCAGCACCACCGCGTTGGCGCGGATCTGCACCAGCGTGCCTTCCATCATATTCATCGCCACCAGGCCGCGGGCCTGGCCGTCATCGACCAGCAGATCAAGGACGAAATGTTCATCAAAGCGTTGAATTTGGGGAAACTGAAGGGAGGTCTGGAAGAGGGTATGCAGCATGTGGAAGCCGGTTTTATCGGCGGCAAACCAGGTACGTTCGATCTTCATGCCACCGAAGCGCCGGACGTTAACGCTGCCGTCAGGGCGGCGGCTCCACGGGCATCCCCACTGTTCCAGCTGGGTCATTTCCGTCGGGCAGTGGTGAACGAAATAGTCGACGACATCCTGCTCGCACAGCCAGTCGCCTCCGGCGACGGTGTCGTGAAAATGGTACTCAAAGCTATCGTGATCCTGGGCAACGGCTGCGGACCCCCCTTCTGCAGCGACCGTATGGCTGCGCATCGGATAGACTTTAGAAATCAGGGCGATTGTGGCATTGGGGTTGGCCTGGGCGGCGGCGATAGCGGCGCGAAGGCCTGCCCCGCCGGCGCCAATTACGGCGAGATCGGCTTGAAAAGTGTGCACGACATTCCTCCAGTTTTAGTGTATTTCGCCGCCGGGCTGGCGAAAAAGTATCACTGCTCCTTTATAGGTACAGGAGTATAGCCGTAGGGTCAGTATGGAAAATTGACGTGTTCGATTTTTTTATCGATATGTGCGGTTATTTATCAGTGATATTTATGCATTTAGGTTAACGATAGATTAATGGCATGTAATCTGCCGGGGATTGCACAAAATTTGTTTCACTCGCCGGTTGCGAGTAGACTTCGTGCCCTTGTTTGCAATCGGAGAAAGTACCATGAGCGAGACGGCAACCTGGCAGCCGAGCGCACCCATTCCCAATCTGTTGAAACGCGCGGCGGTGATGGCGGAAATCCGCCGGTTCTTTACCGATCGCGGCGTGCTGGAGGTGGAGACGCCTTGCATGAGTCAGGCGACGGTAACGGATATCCATTTGTTCCCGTTTGAAACCCGTTTCGTCGGCCCGGGCCACTCACAGGGACTCAATCTGTACCTGATGACCAGTCCGGAATACCATATGAAGCGCCTGCTGGCGGCGGGCTGCGGCCCGGTTTTCCAGCTGTGCCGCAGCTTCCGTAATGAAGAGATGGGGCGGCATCACAATCCGGAATTCACCATGCTGGAGTGGTATCGTCCGTGCTATGACATGTATCGTCTGATCAACGAGGTGGACGATCTGCTGCAGCAGGTGCTGGAGTGCCAGCCGGCGGAAAGCCTCTCCTATCAGCAGGCGTTCCAGCGTCATCTGGATATTGACCCGCTCTCTGCCGATAAAGCGCAGCTGCGCGAAGTCGCGGCGAAGCTGGATCTGAGCAATATCGCCGATACTGAAGAAGATCGCGACACGCTGCTGCAACTGCTGTTCACCATGGGCGTGGAGCCGCACATCGGCAAAGATCGGCCGACGTTCATTTATCATTTCCCGGCGACTCAGGCCTCTTTAGCGCAGATCAGCCCGGAAGATCATCGGGTCGCTGAGCGCTTCGAGGTCTATTACAAAGGAATTGAGCTGGCGAATGGTTTCCACGAGCTGACCGACGCCCATGAGCAGCGCCTGCGCTTTGAGCAGGACAACCGCAAGCGGGCCGCGCGCGGCCTCCCGCAGCAGCCCATCGATAACAACCTGCTGGCGGCGCTGGAGGCAGGTCTGCCGGACTGCTCCGGCGTGGCATTGGGCGTTGATCGCGTGGTGATGCTGGCGCTGGGCGCTGAAAGCATCGGCGAAGTGATCGCCTTTACGGTCGACCGCGCCTGATGGCGCTGTCACCTCCCGCCGCCTGCGGGCGAGGGAGGTGACAGGCCTCTCCTGACCTATCCCTCGCACGGTATCCCGGCATTCGCCCGAATACCCACAATCTCTCTCCGTGCTTTTGCTACTATCCGCGCTCTTTTTATGAGACCAGGCGTTGCCCGTCGGGCGATGCTCACGTTTGGATAGGTTTATGCATCAACAACTCAAGAAGATGAGCCTGATTGGGCTGATTCTGATGATCTTCACCTCGGTGTTTGGCTTTGCCAACAGCCCGTCGGCGTTTTATCTGATGGGCTACAGCGCTATGCCGTTTTATCTTTTTTCCGCACTCTTTTTCTTCATTCCGTTTGCGCTGATGATGGCGGAGATGGGCTCAGCCTTTCGTCGGGAAGAGGGCGGCATTTACTCCTGGATGAACCACAGCGTCGGGCCGCGCTTTGCGTTTATCGGCACCTTTATGTGGTTTGCGTCGTACATCGTCTGGATGGTGAGTACCGCGGCTAAGATCTGGGTGCCGCTATCTACCTTTTTGTTTGGCGCCGACAAAACCCAAAGCTGGGCGCTGGGTAGCCTGACCCCGACGCAGACGGTGGGCATTCTGGCGGCCTGCTGGATGGTCGTCGTGACCTTTATTGCCGTCAAAGGGATCAATAAAATCGCCAGGATCACCGCCGTCGGCGGTATTGCGGTGATGGGGCTTAATCTGGTGCTGCTGCTGGTGAGCGGGGCGATCCTGCTGCTCAACGGCGGCCATTTCGCCCAACCGTTAAACTTCGCCCTTTCGCCTAATCCGGGCTATCAGTCGGGTATGGCAATGCTGTCATTTGTGGTATTTGCCATCTTCGCCTATGGCGGAATTGAGGCAGTCGGCGGCTTAGTGGATAAAACCGATAAACCAGAAAAGAACTTTGCCAAAGGGATTATTATCGCGGCGATCGTGATCTCGGTTGGTTATTCGCTGGCGATTGTGCTGTGGGGCGTGAGCGCTAACTGGCAGCAGGTGCTCGGTGCGCGTTCAACCAACCTCGGCAACATCACCTATGTGCTGATGACCAGCCTCGGGAACACGCTCGGCCAGGCTCTGCACATGACGCCAGAGGCGGCAGCCCTGACCGGGATCTGGTTCGCCCGTATTACCGGGCTGTCGATGTTTCTCGCCTATACCGGCGCGTTTTTCACTCTCAGCTATTCGCCGCTGAAAGCGATTATCCAGGGCACGCCAAAAGCGCTCTGGCCATCGGTGATGACCCGTCTCAACGTTAATGGTATGCCCGCCGCGGCGATGTGGCTGCAGTGTTTGCTGGTCGGGGTGTTTATTGTCATGGTGTCGTTCGGTGGGGACAGCGCTTCCGCGTTTTATAACAAACTGACGCTGATGGCCAATGTCTCCATGACTTTGCCTTACCTGTTCCTGACCATCGCCTTCCCGTTCTTCAAGTCAAAAGCGCATCTCGATCGGCCGTTCGTGATTTTCAAAAACCGCCAGTCGACGCTGCTGGCGACCGGCGTGGTGCTACTGGTGGTGACCTTCGCCAATATCTTCACCATTATTCAGCCGGTCATCGACAGCGGGGACTGGAACAGCACGCTGTGGATGGTCGGTGGGCCGATCTTCTTCTCGCTGCTGGCGTTGGCCATTTACGAAAGCTACCGTCGGCGCCTGGCGTCCGGTGTGCTGGTAATGGAGAGCTAGAAAGCCTGCCCGGCGCCGCCGCCGGGCAGGGTATGGCCTACAGGCTGCCAGCCGTACGTCGGCTGGTTTTCCCGGCCGAGGTCATGGTTTTACTGCTTTGCCTGCCGTCGATACTTTCCAGCCGCATCTGGAACGGAGGGAACGGCATATCAATGCCATGCTCGCGGAAGCCCGCCAGGATCAGCTGATGCATCTCATGGCGTAGCGGCATGCGGTGCCCCATCTCGGCGGCAAAAATACGCAGCTCGAAAATCTGGATCCCCTGCTGCAGGTCGACGAGAAACGCCTCCGGCGCCGGGGTATCGATGACCAGCGAACAGCGATGCGCCGCGGCGATGAGGATCTTGGTCACCTCTTCGGTATCGGCGTCCACCGGAGCCGGCACCGTCAACACCACGCGGGTGACCGAGTCCGACAGCGACCAGTTGATAAACTGTTCGGTGATGAACGCCTTGTTCGGCACGATAATCTCCTTCCGGTCCCAGTCGCTGATGGTGGTGGCGCGGGTATTGATGCGGGTGACGCTGCCCGTCAGGTCGCGGATGGTGACCGTATCGCCGATGCGGATCGGCTTTTCAAACAGGATAATCAGGCCGGAGATAAAGTTAGCGAAGATCTCCTGCAGGCCAAACCCGAGACCCACACCCAGTGCGGCGACCAGCCACTGCAGCTTCGACCACTCAATGCCGATCATCGAGAAGCCCACCAGCCCACCGATCAGCATCAGCAAATACTTGGTGATGGTGGTGATGGCGTAGCCGGTGCCGGGCGTTAAATCGAGGTGCTGGAGGATCGCCAGCTCCAGCAGCGCCGGCAGGTTGCGCACCAGCTGAGTGGTGATGATCAGCACCAGAATGGCAATCAGCACTGCGCCAAGGGTGATGGGCTCGAGGCTTTCCACCCCCTGCACCGTCGAGGTGACGTCCCACAGCGAGATATTCTCGAGGAAGCCAAACGCCGAATGAATTTCCGACCACAGCACGATGACTGACAGCAGCGCGATCAGCATCAGCAGAGAGCGCACGAGACGCAGCGACTGGGTACTGATGGCATCGAGATCGACCTCGCTGACCTCCGTCTCCACCGACCCTTCCGGGCTGCTGACGTGAACAGGCTCATCTTCGCCGCGGGCGCGCTGGGCGAGAATTTCCGCGCGACGATGGCGGGCCCGGTCGAAGGCCAGTCGGCGCCGCTGGATCAGCATCCAGCGGCGGATAATGTGATAGACCACCAGCAGCAGGAACCAGATGGCGACGGAGGTTTCCAGACGCGCCAGCAGCGCCTGAGCGGTGGCGAGGTAGCCGACGGCGGCCGCCAGCATGGCCACCAGCGGGGCGCCAAGCATCAGGTTCCACAGCAGGCGGTTCACCATATTGTCGCCATTCCCCTCTTTATCCAGGTAGAGCGGGATGCCGGCATGCTTAAGGCTGAGGGTGACCACCGCCAGCGCGCCGCAGATCAGCAGGAAGCACAGGCGGCCCAGCGAGGCGGAGAACTCGCGGTCGTTAAGATTATCGAACATGATCAGCGCCATTATCAGCGGCACAATCAGTCCGATGCTCATCAGGTAGTAGCGCATCGCTTTCGCCACGCGGTTACGCGGCCAGCCGAAGTGGGCGATAAACAGCCCGTTTGGCCGGGCGAAGGTGGCGCAGATCATCACCACCCACAGCAGAGGCACCGTCGCGGTGACCCCATCGCCAATCGCCACCGCCAGCGGGAAGGGCCAGGCGGACTGCAGACCATAGCCGAGCGTCATCCACAGCACCGGCAGCGGCGAAGCTACCAGTATCGACCAGAAGACCGTGCGCAGCGTCAGCCAGAAGTGATCCTGGGTGACTTTCCCCACCCGAGCGCTGGAGCGCTCAAGGAAGCGGGTGAAATGGCGCCGGGAGCTGATGCTGAAGCCAACCAGCAGCAGGGCGGCAAACAGCGGTAGCAGGGTCTCTTTGCTGGTGAGCATCATCGCGCTGGCTTTACCCAGCTCGCTGATGGTATCCAGGGAGATCAGGCGCCGCAGATCCTGGACGATCTCCAGCGGCCAGGAGAAGCCGATGGGGCTGACGTCCGAAGTCCAGAACAGATAGCGGTGGGTGGCTTCGTTGATCTCCTTCAGCGCGTCTTCCAGCTGGCCGTTGGCGACCTTCAGCTTGGTGAGCTCCAGCATCAGGGTATCGCCGCCGCGCAGCAGCGAGTTCAGCAGCTCGTTCTGCGTGCGTAGCTGCGCCTGCAGGATCTTGTTCTGCTCGCTGGTCAGCGGTTCGCCGTCGGCCTGGCGGATCTGCCGCAGCTGCGGCTGCTTACTGAGTAAATCCTCAAAGCGCAGACGCTGCACGCGCAGCTGCGCCATCTCCGTATCCAGCTGCTGCGGGCGAGGGCGCTCCGGCAGCCGCGCCACCTGGGCGCGCAGGGCTTCGCCCAGCAGATTAGAGGAGCCCAGCCACTGCGACTGCTCGCGCAGGGTGTTTAACGCCTGGCGCACCTGCAGCGTTTGATTCGTCGCCTGCCGCTGCTGGGACGCCACCAGATCCATACGCTGCGCCTGCTGGTTCAGCGCCTGGGAGAGTTCGCGGTTGACTTTAAACTGGGCGGTGATGTCCGGCGGCAGGTTTTCACTGTTCTCCGCCAGCAGTTCGGTACTCTCCAGCGCTTTTTCCGCCTCCCGCTGGCGCTGGCTGTTCTGCAGATTACGCAGCGCCTGCAGATAGGCATCCAGCTGCTCGCTCTGCTTTTGCGCCAGTTCAGAACGGGCGCGCGACAGCTCCTGGCGGTTATTGGCGGAAAGCTGGGCGAGGTCGAGCTCATCCACCAGCGCCTTCAGGCGCGCCGATTCCGCCTGCAGGGCAAGATTTTGCGCCTGGGCGAGAGCATTGTTGCCGGTTTGCGTGCCGATGCGGCGCTCAACCTCATTGAGCTGACGCCGGGCGTCGGTTTGCTGCTGCGGCAGCTGGTTCAGGGAGTCGGCGATTTCACGCGCGCGATCCTGCTCCTGCTGCGCCTGACGGCTTGACTCCAGCAGCTGGCTGCTGACCTGGAGGATCTCCTGGTTCAGCGCATCGGCGGTCAGGCCGACTGGCACCTGGCGCGGCTCTTCGCTCAGATTGTTGAGCTGGGCACGCAGGCTTTGAAACAGTTTGGGGAAATTGTCGATAACGTCCTGATACTGACGGGCGCGCTCGAGAGACGATTTTCGCTCCTCAAGCGCGTTCAGGGCGGACTGCAGAACTTCAACGGTTTCAGGCTGGGCGGGCTTTGCCGCCTTCGCCTGTTCCAGTTCCTGGGTTATCTGTTTAGCATCCGGGGCTGTCGCAGCGTACGCCCCGAAACTGAGGCTCAAGGCCAACAGGAAAGTGTATATCAGGCGCACGGCATAACCCTTTTGCTGAAGAATTAACCTTGGTCTTGTTTATCGTCAACCAGCGGGCTGGCGCGATGTTCGGCGCGGATCTCTTCTTCCGGTAACGGCGCCGGTTCAGCGGCGGTGGTTGCTTCCACCGTTGTCGCCAGCGGTTGGCCGATTTTAGTCACGGACAGGCTTTGCAGCGTGTCGACCAGCTTCACCTGGCCCGGGGCAAACAGGTTGATCACGGTGGAGCCCAGTTTGAAGCGGCCCATCTCCTGGCCTTTCAGCAGGGCGACGGAGCCTTCGCTGTCGCCAGCGGGCCAGGTCCAGCGTTTAATAATGCCTTCGCGCGGCGGGGTTACGGTGCCGGACCACACGGTCTCGATGCTGCCGACGATAGTCGCGCCCACCAGAATTTGCGCCATCGGGCCAAACTCAGTATCAAACAGGCAGATGACGCGCTCGTTACGGGCGAACAGGTTCGGCACGTTCTGCGCCGTCAGATGGTTAACGGAGAACAGGTCGCCAGGAACGTAGATCATTTCGCGCAGGATACCGTTGCACGGCATGTGCACGCGGTGATAGTCGCGCGGCGACAGATAGGTGGTGGCGAAGCTGCCGTTACGGAACAGGTCGGCCATCTGGTAGTTGCCGGCCAGTAAGGCTTCCAGGCTGTAGTCGTGGCCTTTGGCCTGCAGAATTTTATCGTTCTCAATGGCACCAAGCTGGCTGATCACGCCGTCGGCCGGCATCACCAGTACGTTAGGATCGGTATTCAGCGGGCGAACGTCGTCGCGCAGCGGGCGCACAAAGAAATCGTTGAAGGTGCGATAGGCCGCGGTATCCGGCTTCTGCGCCTCTTTCATATCGACCTTGTAGTATTTCACGAACAGATCGATGACCAGCTTCGTCAGCCAACCTGCGCGTTTGCTCGCACCCCAGCCTGCGAGGCGGGTGAGCCACAGTTTAGGCAGAATGTATTGCAGTGAAAGTTTAAGATCGTTTAACAAAGTAGCCTCCAGGCCATGATATGTCGTTCCTGACCCCGCTTGCGGGCGGGGACCTGAAAAAAGGGGACGATTCTATACGTAAAACTCGCCAAATGGCATCCGCGTAAGCCGCGTCATCACCGCTGCCCGGCAGCGCCTGACGTGACGCTCAGCTTAATGGTCAGTCATCGGTCGAGGAAAAGTTTTTACGCGTTTTTACCTGTACCTGCGCCATGCTTTCCAGGATGCGGTGGTAGTTCTCGAAACGGCTTTCGGCGATCTTGCCGCTCTCTACCGCTTCGCGAAGCGCACAGCCAGGATCGGTATCGTGTTTACAGTCGCGATATTTGCAACGGCCTAAATAATCATGGAATTCGACAAAGCCGTTGGTGATTTGTTCCGCTTCCAGATGCCACAGGCCGAACTCACGTACCCCCGGTGAATCAATCACATCGCCGCCGTGCGGGAAGTGGTAGAGGCGCGCCGCGGTGGTGGTGTGCTGGCCTAAGCCGGAAACGTCCGAGACATCATTGGTGAGGATCTGATCCTCATTCAGCCCCAGCAGGGCGTTCAGCAGGCTTGATTTACCCACCCCGGACTGCCCGGCGAAGATGCTGATGCGGTCGGTCAGGGCTGCTTCCAGCGGCTTGAGGCCGTCCTGAGTACGGCTGGAGACCAGCAGTACGCGGTAACCGATGTTGCGGTAGATGTCCATTTGCTCATTGACGAAGCGCAGGCCATCGTCATCCAGCAGATCGATTTTGTTCAGGACGATTAACGGCTCGATATCCTGCGCCTCGCAGGCCACCAGATAGCGATCGATAATATTCAGTGACAGCTCAGGCAGGATCGCGGAAACCACCACGATCTGGTCGATATTGGCGGCGATAGGCTTCACGCCGTCGTAAAAATCCGGGCGCGTCAGGACGGAGGCGCGATCGTGAACCGCTTCGACGATCCCTTTGACGCTTACGCCGTCGGCGGCGTCTTTACCCGGCCGCCAGACCACGCGGTCGCCGGTGACCAGCGAACGGATCGTCCGGCGGATATTGCAGCGATGCACGCTGCCGTCAGCGGATTCGACGTCGGCATGCATGCCAAAGCGACTGATGACAATGCCTTCCGACGTGTCGCCAAACAGGTTGTCATCGTAGTCGGCCTTCTCCGCAGTGGTTTTCAGACGGCGCTGGTGGTTGGCTTTGACGCGGCGCTGCTGGCCTTTGGAGAGTTTATTTTTACTCAATCGAACTGGCTCCTGGTCGCCCTGATGGGGCAAAACCTCTATGATACACGCTATTTTAGATGAATATAGTCACGCAAGAAGGGTGGAAAATAGCATGAGTGCAAATGAAAACAACCTCATTTGGATCGATCTTGAGATGACAGGGCTGGATCCGGAGCGCGATCGCATTATTGAAATCGCCACCCTGGTGACCGATGCCAACCTGAACATTCTGGCCGAGGGGCCGACCATCGCGGTGCATCAATCGGATGCCCAGCTGGCGCTGATGGACGAGTGGAATGTGCGGACGCATACCGGCAGCGGGCTGGTGGATCGCGTGAAGGCCAGCGCCGTCAGCGAGCACGACGCCGAACTGGCGACCATTGAGTTTCTTAAGCAGTGGGTGCCGGCGGGCAAGTCGCCGATCTGCGGCAACAGCATCGGCCAGGATCGTCGCTTCCTGTTTAAGTACATGCCGCAACTGGAAGCCTATTTCCACTATCGCTATCTGGACGTTAGCACGCTGAAAGAGCTGGCGCGTCGCTGGAAGCCGGAAATTCTCGACGGCTTTAAAAAGCAGGGTACCCATCAGGCGATGGACGATATCCGCGAGTCAGTCGCCGAGCTGGCTTACTACCGCGAGCATTTCATTAAGCTGTAAACCGCGACCGGGCCCTGTGCGCGGCCCGGTACACCTTTCTGCGTTATTTAAACCACTTCTGCTGCATCTGCTGGAAGTCAGGCGTCGCCATGACCGCGGTCAGGGCATCGTTGATCGCATTCAGCAGCTCCGGATCGTCTTTGCGCACCGCAATTGCATACTGCTTACCGTAATAAGCCGGGTCGGTGGCCCGTTCATCCATGATGGCGTAGTCAGGGTTCTCCTGCTGCCAGGCGTCGAGGGTGGCGAAGTCGCCCATGACGCCGGTTATTTGCCCGGCCTTCAGCGCGGCCAGGGCGCTGGCGACGTCGTCGTAAGGAACAGCCTGTACGGCTTTCTGTTTATCACGCAGATAGTGTTGATGCAGTGTGCCTTTCACCACGCCGACTTTTTTGGCTTTCAGGTCGGCAAAGGTATGGGCGACATCTTTGTTGACGATCACCACCCCGGAGAGCGACTGGCGATAGGGACGGCTGAAGGCGACCTGCTTCTCACGCATCGGGATCACTTCCATGCCGGCAATCACCGCGTCAAATTTCTTGAAGCGTAAAGCCGGGATCAGCGTATCGAAACGCTGCGCCGTGAACTGGCACTGCGCCTGCATCTGCTGGCACAGGGCCTGGGCAAGATCGATATCGAAGCCGACAGGCTGATTTTTGCCGTTGGCGGTGACAAACGGCGGATTGGCCGTGCTGGTGCCAAAATGGAGCGTCTCGGCTGACGCGGTTCCGATGGCCAGCGTGCTCAGCAGCAGGACGGTGAGGACTTTTCTCATGCTAATTCCCTGTTTGGCGGCGTGGTGGCCTCGTTTTACGTCGCGCCACCGCTGTATGATGCGAGCGATTTTGCGTCATTCAGGCGGGCGGAAAAAGCGATTTTGCCCGAAATGACGCTTATTTATACAATTCAGCGGCGTAGGTGGCGAGAAAATATCCATTTAAACAAAAAACGCAAAAAAGTGATGAACAGGGGGTTGCAGGGGCATCGAATTCTCGTATAATGCGCCTCCCGTAACGACGCAGAAATGCAAATTACGACGCCATCGAAATATGGCAAAAAATGCAGTAACGCGGGAATAGCTCAGTTGGTAGAGCACGACCTTGCCAAGGTCGGGGTCGCGAGTT
>NZ_JBEAHS010000011.1:0-42046 GCF_040062505.1 Klebsiella sp. JN_Kp127 | reverse complement strand
CTCGTAGGCCCGGTAAGCGCAGCGCCACCGGGCGATGACAGCAGGCACAGAGCCGTTTTTATGCCGGGTGGCGGCTGCGCCTTACCCGGCCTACGGGGTCCTCTCACTGGCTCATACCTCGTAGGCCCGGTAAGCGCCTCGCCACCGGGCGATGACAGCAGGCACAGAGCCGATTTTGTGCCGGGTGGCGGCTACGCCTGACCCGGCCTACAGGGTCCTCTCACAGGCCAACACCTCGTCGCCCCGGCAAGCGCCGCGCCGCCGGGGAGATCTGATTTACTGCTCAGTGACAACCTGCAGCGCGGTTTTACGCACCCGCGCGTACCACACCACCGTCAGCAGCCCGAGCCAGACCAGGCCGGCGATCAGCGCCATCCGCGTCTCGGCAAACATCCCCAGCACAGCGATGACCAGCCCCATAAACAGCAGCGTTAACAGCGGCGCCACCGGCCAGAACGGAACGGGGAAGGCAATCTGGCTGCGCTCTTCGGCAGACAAACTACGGCGCATGGCGAAATGGGACAGCAGGATCATCAGCCATACCCACACCGTGGCGAATGCCGCCAGCGAAGCAATCAGCACAAATACCTGCTCGGGGATCAGATAGTTCAGCACCACCGCCGCCAGCAGCGCGCCGCCCATGACCACCACCGTCATCCAGGGTACGCCGTTGCTGGCGATGCGCTGGAAGCTTTTCGGCGCCAGCCCCTCCTTCGACATGCCGTACATCATGCGTCCGGCGCCGAAGATATCGCTGTTAATCGCCGAGATGCTGGCGCTGATCACGATGATGTTAAGGATTGTCGCCGCCGCCGGGATCCCCAGACCGTCGAAAATCAGCACAAACGGACTCCCCTGCTCGCCAAAGCTGTTCCACGGGAAAATCGCCATCAGCACCGCCAGGGTGCAGACGTAGAACAGGATAATGCGCAGCGGAATGGTATTGATGGCCTGCGGGATGACCTTCTTCGGATCCTTCGCTTCCGCGGCGGTGACGCCGATAATCTCCACCCCGCCGAAGGCGAACATCACGATGCCAAGCGAAGCGATAACGCCCTGCCAGCCGTTAGGGGCAAAGCCGCCGTGGCTCCAGAGATTTTCCAGCCCGGTGGCCGGGAAGCTATGGCCGAAGCCAAAGAAGATGATCCCCGCCCCCGCCAGCATCATGGCGATAATCGCCACCACCTTCACCAGCGACAGCCAGAACTCCATCTCGCCGAACACCCGCACGTTGCACAGGTTCATGGCGCCGATAAAGAAGATGATGCTGAGGATCCAGATCCAGCGCGGGACATCGGGATACCACAATCCCATATAGATGCCGAAGGCGGTCACGTCGGCCAGGGCGACGATTACCATTTCAAAAGTGTAGGTCCAGCCGGTAATAAACCCGGCCAGCGGGCCGAGATACTGGCGGGCATAGCTGCCGAAGGAGCCGGAAACCGGGTTGCGCACCGCCATCTCGCCCAGCGCGCGCATGACGATAAACACCGCCGCGCCGCCAATCAAATAGGCCAGCAGCACCGCCGGGCCCGCCGCCTTGATGGCGGAAGCCGAGCCATAGAACAGCCCGGTGCCGATCGCGGAGCCGAGCGCAATAAATCGAATGTGTCGGGCATTGAGCCCGCGCAGCAGATGTGGCTTGTGTTGTTGTTGCATATACAGGTGTCCTGGTTTTTTTATTTGACGACAAATATGCGATGTAGGGCGGTCGGGGGAATGATTTCCCCCGACGCGGGTACAGAGAACAACGGTGATTAGTGCAGGCCTGGCAGTACGGCAGGCAGCAGACGCGTCAGGTGACGGGCCGCCAGAAGCGCAATGGCATTATCGATATCCGGGGCGAAGTAGCGATCCTGCGTATAGTGAGGGACGCGTTCGCGCAGCAGATGGCGCGCCTCTTCCAGCAGCGGGCTGGTGGTCAGCCCTTCGCGCATATCCAGCCCCTGCGCCGCCGCCAGCCACTCGACGGCCAGTACGCCGCGGGTATTCTCGGCCATCGCCCACAGGCGGCGACCGGCCGCCGGCGCCATCGAGACGTGATCTTCCTGGTTGGCGGAGGTCGGCAGGCTGTCGACGCTGTGCGGGTGCGACAGCGCTTTGTTTTCACTGGCCAGCGCCGCCGCCGTGACCTGGGCAATCATAAACCCGGAGTTCACCCCGCCGTTTTTGACGAGGAACGGCGGCAGCTGCGACATATGGCTGTCCATCATCAACGCGATGCGACGCTCGGAGAGCGAGCCGATTTCGGCAATCGCCAGCGCGATATTATCCGCCGCCATCGCCACCGGCTCGGCGTGGAAGTTACCGCCGGAGATCACGTCATTCTCGGCGGCGAAGACCAGCGGGTTATCGGACACCGCGTTGGCTTCGGCCAGCAGCACCTCAGCCGCCTGGCGGATCTGGGTCAGGCAGGCGCCCATCACCTGCGGCTGACAGCGCAGGGAATACGGGTCCTGCACCTTGCTGCAGTTATGGTGCGACAGCGAGATCGCGCTGTCGTCGGTCAGCAGATGGCGATACAGCGCCGCCGCGTCAATCTGCCCGCGCTGGCCGCGCACTTCATGGATGCGCGCATCAAACGGACGACGGGAGCCCAGCGCCGCTTCGGTGGTTAACGCCCCGCAGACGACCGCGGAGGCGAACAAATCTTCGGCTTCGAACAGACCGCGCAGGGCAAAAGCGGTCGACGCCTGGGTGCCGTTGAGCAGCGCCAGCCCCTCTTTCGCCGCCAGGGTAATCGGCTCCAGCCCCGCCTGACGCAGCGCTTCGGTGGCCGGCAGCCAGTCGCCGCCGCGTACCCGCGCTTTACCTTCGCCAAGCAGGGTCAGCGACATATGGGCCAGCGGCGCGAGGTCGCCGGAGGCGCCGACGGAGCCTTTCGCCGGGATCCACGGCGTCACGCCGGCATTCACCAGGCCAATCAGCGCCTGGATCACGCTCAGACGGATCCCGGAGAATCCGCGGGACAGACTGTTAATCTTCAGCACCATAATCAGGCGCGCCAGGTCATCGTCCAGCGGCTCGCCTACGCCCGCCGCATGGGACAGCACCAGCGAACGCTGCAGGTTCTCCAGATCTTCCGTCGAGATACGGGTCTGCGCCAGCAGGCCAAAACCGGTGTTGATGCCGTAGGCGGTCCGCCCTTCGGCAAGGATAGCGTTGACGCAGGCCACGCTCTCGTCAATGGCGGCAAACGCGCCGCTGTCGAGGGTAATATTCACCGGGTGGCTGTAGATGTCGCGGAGCTGCGACAGGCTGAGTTGACCCGGGATCAGAGTTAAAGATTTCATTTCGCGTTCCCCTGCGTTGCCGCCACCATCGGAAGATTCAGACCCTGTTCTGCCGCGCATTCAATGGCAATCTCGTACCCCGCGTCGGCATGACGCATCACGCCGGTGGCCGGGTCGTTGTGCAGGACGCGGGCGATACGCGCTGCCGCTTCATCGGTGCCATCGCAGACGATAACCATCCCGGAGTGTTGCGAGAAGCCCATGCCTACCCCGCCGCCGTGGTGCAGCGACACCCAGGTCGCGCCGCTGGCGGTGTTGAGCAGCGCATTCAGCAGCGGCCAGTCAGAGACCGCGTCAGAGCCGTCGCGCATCGCTTCGGTTTCGCGGTTCGGGCTGGCGACGGAGCCGGAGTCAAGATGATCGCGGCCAATCACGATCGGCGCGGAGACTTCGCCACTGCGCACCATTTCGTTAAACGCCAGGCCCAGCTTCTGCCGCCATTCCAGACCGACCCAGCAGATACGCGCCGGCAGTCCCTGGAAGCTGATGCGCTCGCGCGCCATATCCAGCCAATGGTGCAGATGCTTATCATCCTTGATGATCTCTTTCACTTTCGCGTCAGTCTTGTAGATATCCTGCGGATCGCCGGAGAGCGCCACCCAGCGGAACGGACCGATACCGCGGCAGAACAGCGGGCGGATATAGGCCGGCACGAAGCCCGGGAAATCGAAGGCGTTGCTGACGCCCACTTCCTGAGCCATCTGGCGAATGTTGTTACCGTAGTCGAAAGTCGGCACCCCCATCTCATGGAAGGCCAGCATCGCCTGCACGTGGTCGGCCATCGAGCGTTTCGCCGCCAGAATGGTGCCCTGCGGATCGGATTCAGCTTTCTGCTGATACGCTTCCCAGCTCCAGCCTTTCGGCAGATAGCCGTGCAGCGGGTCGTGGGCGCTGGTCTGGTCGGTGACCATATCCGGGCGCACGCCGCGTTTCACCAGCTCCGGCACGATCTCCGCGGCGTTGCCGCACAGCGCGATGGAGATAGCCCGGCCTTCGGCGGTGTATTTCTTGATACGCGCCAGGGCGTCATCCAGAGAAGTGGCCTGTTCGTCCACGTAGCGGGTGCGCAGACGGAAATCGATGCGGCTCTGCTGGCATTCAATATTCAGCGAGCAGGCGCCGGCCAGCGTCGCGGCCAGCGGCTGCGCGCCGCCCATGCCGCCCAGCCCGGCGGTTAGCACCCAGCGGCCTTTCAGGCTGCCCTGATAGTGCTGGCGACCGGCTTCGACGAAGGTTTCGTAAGTGCCCTGGACGATGCCCTGGCTGCCAATGTAGATCCAGCTGCCGGCGGTCATCTGGCCGTACATCGCCAGCCCTTTGGCATCCAGCTCGTTAAAGTGTTCCCAGGTCGCCCAGTGCGGAACCAGGTTGGAGTTAGCGATCAGCACGCGCGGCGAGTGTTCATGGGTTTTGAAAACGCCCACTGGCTTGCCGGACTGGACCAGCAGGGTCTCGTCGCTTTCCAGGTTCTTCAGCGCCTTCACGATAGCGTCATAGCATTCCCAGTTGCGCGCTGCGCGACCAATACCGCCATAGACCACCAGTTCGTGCGGGTTTTCGGCGACATCGGGATCGAGGTTATTCATTAACATACGCAGCGGGGCTTCGGTCAACCAGCTCTTCGCGGTCAGCGTCGTGCCTCTTGGCGCACGGACGTCCAGCTGGCGATATTTGCTTTGCGACATCGGGGTTTCTCCTGACAATGAACGTTGTTTACGTAGATACATATACTTGTCTATACAAGCATGCGCAAGCCAGGATTTAACAGAAATGATACAATTTTGTTATATTGCGTCAGCAATCACGTTTTGCTGACGCCAGCGTGGATCAGGAGCCAAAGCGGCCCTGCAGACGATAGCGGCTACCGGGGAACAGCAGGCGCGCGTGGGAGACGATGTGGGTTGTCGACCAGGTGCGGCGGCGAATCAGCAGGCAGGGATCGTGGGCGTGAATATGCAGCAGCGCGCACTCTTCCGCCGTGGCCTGCACCGCTTCAACAATATGTTCACCTTCTGTTAACGGGGCGATCAGCGACAGATAATCATGGGGCGTGGTGGCGGTATAATCCTGCTGGAGATAGTCCGGCACCACCGCGGCATTGACGCAGCGATCTTCGATTTGCACCGGCACCTCGTTTTCGTAATGCACCATCAGCGAGTGAAAGATGCGGGTGCCTTCCGCTACGCTGAGCGCCGCCGCCTGAATATGATCCGCCCGGGTCTCCTCCAGCAGCAGCACCTCGCAGCGGTGCTGATGGTGACGGGCAATAATTTCTTCGGCAATGCTGCGCACCTCAAACAGCGCCGACTGCCCTTTCGGCTCGGCGACAAAGGTCCCCACCCCTTGCAACCTGACCAGCAGGCCTTCATCCGTTAGCTCGCGCAGCGCGCGGTTGATGGTCATCCGGCTGAAGCCGAACTGGGCCACCAGCTCCGCTTCGGAAGGGATACGGTCATGCGGTCGCCAGACGCCGCTGTGAATTTTTTCACCGATAGCCTGCTTCACCTTCTCATAAAAAGGCGCGGGCGCGGAACGGGATTGCTGTGAAAACATAGCCTGGCTTTCCTTTTGCAAAATGGGCGGCGAAACACCCAGAATATACCGGAATGGCTACTGCCACCAATGGACGATTTGCCATGCCAGACGGGCGGCCGCGCGGGCGCCCTGACCGTCAATGTCAAACTGCGGGTTGAACTCCACCAGATCCACCGCCTGCAGCTTACCGCTGCGGCACAGCGGCTCAACGATGCGCAGCAGGGTCGCCAGCGGCACACCCAGCGCCGCCGGGGCCGACACCGCCGGCATTTCCCGCGCCGGGAGCACGTCGAGATCGATGGTCAGATACAGACGATCGTACTGCGCGATGTTGCGCTCAAGCTCCGCCAGCACCCGGGTTTCGAAGGCCTCCAGCACCTGGAGATCCTCCACGATAGCCACCTCGCGTCGCGCCGCTTCCTCCCAGAGCGCCTGGGTGTTGGCCGCCCGACTGACGCCGATGCAGGTATAGTGAAAAGCGCGCTGCTGCGCGTCACACTCCAGCGCCAGCTGGCGGAACGGCGTCCCGGAGCTGGCGCGCTCGGCAACGCGCAGATCCAGATGCGCATCGAGGTTAATAATGCCCACTTTTTCGCCGGGGAAGGCATCCAGTACCCCCGCGCCATGACCGAAGGCGGTCTCGTGGCCGCCGCCCAGAACCAGCGTGCGTTTCCCGGCGCGCTGGCAGGCGGTCACCGCCTCGCGCAGCGCCTGATGCGCGGCTTCCAGCTGTTCGCCATCGACGCTAATCGTGCCCATATCCACGCAGCGGTCGTGGCCCTGATGGCTGGCCATATTGGCCAGCGCCCGGCGTAGGGTCGCCGGGCCGTCAGCCGCTCCGGTACGCCCTTTGTTGCGCCGGACGCCTTCGTCACAGGCGAAGCCAAGCAGCGCGATATCGCCGGGCAGCGCCTGCGGCGCGAAGCGTTCCGCGCGGGGGATGGTCTGAAACAGGCGCAGCGCATTCGGCGCTTCCGCACTATCATCGCGCCCCTGCCAAAGGTTGGCGGGCGTAGCTTGCCACAGCATCATTGCCATTCTCCTTGTACCACGCGTCCCCAGAGCGGACTGCGCCCCGGCTCATACACCATCTCGACCGGATGCTCGGCATCCCAGATGGCAAAGTTCGCTACAAAGCCCGCCGCCAGCTGACCGTGGCTGTTCTGCCGCCCCAGCGCCCGCGCGGCATGGCGCGTCACGCCGGCCCACGCCTCTTCCGGTGTTAAACCAAACTTGACGCAGGCCATATTCATCGCCAGATGCAGGCTGGCGAAGGGGCTGGTGCCGGGGTTGAAATCGGTCGCCACCGCCATCGGCACCTGGTACTTGCGCAGCAGTTCCACCGGCGGTTTGCGGGTTTCATTGAGGAAGTAAAACGCGCCGGGCAGCAGGGCCGCCACGGTGCCGCTTTCGCGCATCGCCGCCACTCCCTCTTCCGTCAGATATTCAATATGGTCGGCGGACAGTCCGTGATAACGGCTCACCAGCTGGGCGCCGCCCAGCGAGGAGAGCTGCTCAACGTGACCTTTAACCGGAATGCCCAACGCCTGCGCCGCCTGAAACACCCGCTCGGTTTGCTGCGGGCTGAAGCCGACGTTTTCGCAGAAGACGTCAACGCTTTCAAACAGTCCCTCCCGCCACAGCGTCGGCAGGATAGTGTCGCAGACCAGCGTAATATAGCCGTCGGCGTCGCCTTGATATTCCGGCGGCGTGGCGTGGGCGGAGAGCAGCGTCGCCGAGAGTTCCACCGCGTTATCGCGCGCCAGCTGGCGGGCGACCCGCAGCATTTTGCGTTCGTTTTGCAGATCGAGACCGTAGCCGGATTTGATCTCCAGGGTGGTCACCCCTTCACGCAGCAGGCGGGCCAGACGCGGCTGCGCCAGCGCCAGTAATTCAGCTTCGCTGCTGTCGCGGGTGGCGCGCACGGTGGCATTAATCCCCCCGCCGCTGGCGCTGATGGTCTGATAGGAGACGCCGTTCAGCCGCTGCTCCCACTCCTGCGCCCGGCTGCCGCCGAAGATCAGGTGGGTATGGCAGTCGATTAATCCCGGCGTGACCAGCCGGCCTTCGAGATCGATCCTGCGCCCGCTGGGGAGGTCATCTTCGGGGACGATTGCCGCAATGCGACCGTCGCGAACCAGTAGCGCGTGGCGCTCCAGCAGACCGTACGGTTGTGAAGCATCAGGGTTCAGGGTAGCGAGACGGGCGTTTCGCCAGATAACGCGTTCGGAGGTGGCTTCAGTCATAGCGTTCAACTTGTCATGGGTTGTATAGACATTTATTTTCATAACGCCGGGAATGTCAACAAAAGCGCGAGTAAATGTTATTTATTTGTGACTGGAGACCGTCCGGCGACGCGGCGTATTGCGTAAAGAAGGTAAGTTTTTCAGCCCACGTCTTCCCGTTTCGTTCAAGTTAGTATAAAACAGCAGGTTTTAAAGGACTTATACCCTGGCGTCTCAGCCGGGGTATTTCACTACGCTTAATTTTGCCCGGAGCAACATGAACACATATTCCGTTTCCCGTCTGGCGCTGGCGCTGGCCTTCGGCGTGACGCTGTCCGCCTGTAGCTCGACGCCTGCCGATCAACAGCCCTCAACGCAGACTGCACCGGGCACCACCGCGCGTCCCATTCTGAACGCCGATGAAGCGAAAAACTTTACCCCGGCGGCCTATTTCCAGTCGCTGACCCCCAATGCCGCGGCCTGGACGCCGTCCGCCATCAGCCTGCCGGCGCAGCCTGACTTTATCGTCGGCCCGGCGGGAACCCAGGGCGTGACGCATACCACCGTCCAGGCGGCGGTGGATGCGGCGATTGCCCGCCACTCTAACCGTCGTCTGTTTATCGCCATCATGCCGGGCGAATACCCGGGCACCGTCTACGTTCCGGCGGCGCCGGGCGCCCTGACCCTGTATGGTACCGGCGATAAACCGATCGACGTGAAGATCAGCGAAGCCATTGATTCCGAAATGGATCGCAACACCTGGCGTCGTCTGGTCAATCCGGGTGGCAAATACATGCCGGGCAAACCAGCGTGGTATATGTTCGACAGCTGCCAGAGCAAATCCACCGCCACCGTCGGCGTGATGTGCTCCGCGGTCTTCTGGTCGCAGAATAACGGCCTGCAGCTGCAGAACCTGACCATCGCCAACAACCTGGGCGACAGCGTCGATGCCGGCACCCACCAGGCCGTTGCCCTGCGCAGCGATGGTGACCAGGTGCAGATCGATAAAGTGAACATTCTTGGTCGCCAGAACACCTTCTTCGTGACCAACAGCGGCGTGCAGAACCGTCTGCAGGACAACCGTCAGACCCGCACCCTGGTGACGAACAGCTATATTGAAGGCGACGTGGATATCGTTTCTGGCCGCGGCGCCGTGGTGTTTGATAACACCGACTTCCGCGTGGTGAACTCGCGTACTCAGAAAGAAGCCTACGTCTTCGCGCCGGCCACCCTGAAGAGCGTGACCTACGGCTTCCTGGCGACCAACAGCCGCTTCACCGCCTCCGGGGATAACGTCGCGCAGCTCGGCCGCGCGCTGGACGTTGACGGCAACAGCAACGGCCAGGTCGTGATCCGCGACAGCGCCATCAATGAAGGCTTTAACATCGCCCAGCCGTGGGCGGCGGCGGTAGGCTCCGGCCGTCCGTTCAGCGGCAACACCGGCAGCGCGGATGACAAAGGCAATCTGCAGCGCAACCTCAACGACAACGGCTTCAACCGTATGTGGGAATATAACAACCGCGGCGTGGGAAGCAGCGTGGTCGCCGAGCCGAAACAATAAACCGCGATACCGGCACAGCACAATAAAAAGAGGGGGCGATGCCCCCTCTTTCCTTTTTCGTTCAATGCTTCACGCCGTCAGGCGGTCCGCCATTTGCGGGTCAGCGGTTTTTCCAGCTCCACAATCAGGAACATGGCAAAGCCGATGATAAAGGTGATCACCCAGTAGCGGAACGGCAGCCCGGTGGTGCCGAACAGCATCTGCATAAACGGCGCATAGATAATCAGCAGCTGCAGCACCAGCAGCACGCCGCTGACGATCCAGATCCCTTTGTTAGCCAGCAGACCTTTGGTCAACGAGAAACCATCCGACACGCGGCAGTTCAGCATATAGAACCACTGGGCGGTGACCAGAGTCTGCAACAGCACGGTACGGATAAACTCCGGCGAATAGCCGCGCGGCTGCAGCCAGGCTTCGAGAATAAAAGCGCTGACCGCAATCATCGACCCCACAAACGCCACGCGCCAGATGGCAAAGCCGTCCATCACGTGCAGTTTCGGGTCGCGCGGCGGCCGCCGCATAATATTTTTCTCACCGGCTTCAAACGCCAGACCAAACGACAGCGTGGCGGAGGTGGCCATGTTCATCCACAGGATCAGCACCGGCGTCAGCGGCAGTACGTTGCCCGCCAGCAGCGCGATCACGATCAGTAACCCCTGCGCAAGGTTGGTCGGCATGACAAAAAGAATGGTTTTTTTCAGGTTGTCATACACCCGGCGCCCCTCGCGGACCGCGCTGGCGATGGTGGCGAAATTGTCATCGGTCAGCACCATATCGGCGGCTTCCTTGGTCACCTCGGTCCCCTTGATCCCCATCGCCACGCCGACGTCAGCCTGCTTCAGCGCCGGGGCATCGTTCACCCCGTCTCCGGTCATGCCGACAATCTCTTTCTTGCTCTGCAGAGCCTGCACCAGACGGAACTTATCTTCCGGGCTGGTGCGGGCGAAGATATCGAACTGCTGCGCGGCCACGCTCAGCTGCGCGTCGTCCATCACCTCCAGCTCGCGCCCGGTAATGGCGTTCCCCGCATTGCCAATCCCCAGCATTTTGCCGATGCTCATCGCCGTTTGCGGGTGGTCGCCGGTGATCATCTTCACGCGGATCCCGGCCTGCAGGCAGTCGGCAATCGCCGTGATCGCTTCCGGACGCGGCGGATCCATCATCCCGGCAACCCCTAATAAAATGACCCCCTGCTGTAGATCCTGATGGGTCAGCTCGGTCTGGCCTGCGGCAGCCGGCTTCCAGGCCGCGGCCACCATTCGCAGCCCCTCCCGGGCGTACTCTTCAATTTTGCTTTCCCAGTACGGGAGATCCAGCGGCTGCAACCCGCTGTCGCTCTGCTGATACTGGCACAGGCGGAACAGAACATCCGGCGCGCCGGTGACCAGCACCACCTCCTCTTCGCCCAGCCGGTAAAGCGTCGACATGTATTTATATTGCGAATCAAAAGGAATTTTACTGCGCAGCTCGCTGGGCTGCGGCGGCAGGGTTATCTTCGCCGCCAGCACCTTCAATGCCCCCTCGGTGGGGCCGCCGGTGATTTTCCACAGCCCGCTTTCCTCTTTGATAAGCTGGCTGTCGTTACACAGATCGATGGTGCGCAGATAGCGCTCAAGAAGCGATCCTGGCGCCACCGCAACCGGCGACGGGTCGTCGATAGCATGGATTTTACCGACCGGCTCATAGCTGTCCCCTTCCACCCGATAGACGCTGTCCGCGGTGATCACCGCCTTCACCGTCATTTCGTTCATGGTCAGGGTCCCGGTTTTATCCGAACAGATAACGGTCATCGCGCCGAGGGTTTCTACCGTCGGCAGCTTGCGGATAATCGCTTTCTGGCGGGCCATCGCCTGCACGCCGAGCGACAGAATAATCGAGATAATCGCCGGCAACCCTTCCGGGACCGAGGCCACCGCGAGGCTAATCAACGACAGCATCAGTTCGGAGACCGGCATATCACGGAACAGCAGGCTAAAGACGAACAGCGCCGCCATCATCACCAGAATCAGGATGAAGATGGCTTTGCCCAGCTTGTCCATCTGCACCAGCAGCGGCGTGCGGTGCTTCTCAATGCCCGCCATCATTTGGTTGATGTGGCCCAGCTCGGTATCGCCGCCGGTGGCCACCACGATCCCTTTCCCCGCCCCTGAGCTGACGGTGGTCCCGGAAAACAACAGGTTGCTGCGATCGCCGAGCGGTAAATCGCCGCTTAGCGGCTCGGTGGTTTTTTCCACCACCGTCGACTCGCCGGTGAGGATCGCCTCTTCCACCCGCAGGTTGTGCGCCTCAATCACCCGTAAATCGGCGGGGATACGGTCGCCGGCGCGGATCACCACGATATCGCCGGGTACCAGCGAGGTGGTGGGGATGGTTTCATGGTTGCCCTGTCGGATCACCACCGCCTCGCTGGACAGCATATTGCGGATACTCTGCAGCGATTTTTCCGCATTACTCTCCTGAATGAAGCCGATCAGCGCATTGACCACCGCCACCGCGAGGATCACTGACATGTCGATCCAGTGGCCCATTACCGCCTTCAGCAGCGCCGCCGCCAGCAGGACGTAGATCAGCACATCGTTAAAATGCACAATAAAACGCAGCCAGGCGGGTTTACCCGGCTTCTGCGGCAGGGCGTTTTCGCCATACTGCTGCAGGCGCGTGGCCGCCTCTGTTCCGCTAATCCCGTCCGGCGAACTCTGTACGCTGACGAGCGTCTCCTCGACGGAGCGCTGATAATAGGGCGCCCCCGGTTTATCTGTATTCATACTCTCTCCCTCGATTTCTGAAGCGGAAGTCAGGACGACATCCCGCCGTCATCAGCGCACAACGAAAACCGGTACATGGGCATAGCGCACGATATTGGCCGCTTCCGAGCCCAGCAGGTGGGTCTGAATCCCCGGGTTGCGCGAACCGACAATCACCACGTCCGCTTGTAGCTCATCGGCCAGAGCAATCACTTGATCGCGAACATTGCCACTGCGCACATAAAGATGGCTGGCGTCTTCCGCAAGGCCATTTTTTTTGACCAGCTCAGTCAGTTTTTCCTTAGCGGTATTAATCAAATGGTCTTCCATCTTTCGCGCATCAGAGATAAATCCGCGCGTTAACACCGGAGAGAATGCCGGAATGACATGGACAAGATGAATTTGCCCGGAAGAATGCTGGGCGAGGAATTTCGCATGAGAAAGGGCTTTGTCGGCCAGGCCTGCATCAAACACGTCAACGGGAACAACGATATTTTTATACATGAGATAATCCTTTTATTACCAATACAATGCGTAGTGATGAATAACCCCATACTTGGGGAGGAACGAAATCTCAACAACAGAAGCGGCGAGCGGAATAGATGTTATTAAACGTAGCACAGGAAAATTAACATTATAAAATGACGGATTAATAGACTGAAAAATATTATAAAAACCACATATTCCCTGCAGATCTCCTGCGTTTTCCCCAACAGTGCCGCTGCCGCTCGCGGTATGCTCTTTTTTAACACTTCACCTTTTCTCCGACTATGCTGATTACAAGCAGGAGTGCCGCTCCGAATGTCCGGTGGTCACCGTGGGGGCCGAATTAAATGACATTCGCGGTTCGGGTGGGAGTAAAGGGAGAAAATCATGTTTGGTTATAGCCTGTTACGTCTGGGATTATTTGTCGCGCTGGCCATTGTCGCCTGCACGCTGGTGGGACTATTCACCTATCTGGTTGTCGCCGCCCTCGCCGAATAAGCGTGCGCCGCGTAATAAAAATGTAAAATAAATCCTGAATCTGAGGGGAATACTGTGAACCGTTATTTTTCTCTCATCCCGGTTGTTATTTTATTTACAACCGCTTGCGATCAGAAATCGCCGTCCGTCGAGTCCGCCCCGCGCATGGTCAAGGTGGCGCAGGTGACCGCCGTGGGCAATACCCAGCAGCGAACGTTTCCGGCACGTATCGAGTCTGGCGACTCCACCGAGCTGTCGTTTAAGCGGGGGGGCCAGGTGGAATCGCTGGATATTCGCCAGGGGGCGACCATCGCCCAGGGGCAAACGCTGGCGCGCCTGAATGCCCGCGAGGCCCAACAGCGGGTCAATGAGCGACAAACGGCGGCCACCCTCGCCCAGCGTCAGTTTGATCGCTTCCAGACCCTGGCGGGACGTCAGGCGATTTCCCAGGCGGAGATGGACGTGCAGCGCGCCAATCGCGATGCCGCCAACGCGGCCTTAAAAATCGCCCGTGAAGAGCTGGCGCAAATGAGCCTCACCGCGCCCTTCGGCGGGATTGCCGCCGGCGTGCATATCCGCAACCATCAGGTGGTCGTCGCCGGCCAGCCGGTGATCACCCTGACGCGTACCGACCTGCTGGATGTGGTCTTCAGCATTCCCGAAAATCTGTTCACCTCCCTGGATATCCGCAATACCGCCTACCGCCCCGTCGTCAGGATCAATACCCTGCCGGGCCGCGAATTTACGGCGGAATACAAAGAGCATACCGGCAGCAGTGACAACAGCACCCTTACCTGGCAGATCATTTTAACCATGCCGCGGCCGGATGATTTTCCCACCGTCGGCGGGGTCAGCGGCACCGTGACGGTCAATCTCGGCAATTTACCGGCCAGCGCCGGAAGGGAAACGCTCATGGTGCCGGTAGAGGCGGTGTTTAACCCGGATAACCGGCCGAAGAATGAACCGGTCGTCTGGGTGGTAAAAGGCGACAACGCGCATCGGTTTCTTGAGGAGCGCAAGGTCACGGTCGGCGAGGTGACCTCGCAGGGAGTGGCCATCACCGACGGTCTCCGCGCGGGTGAAGAGGTGGTCGCGGCGGGCGTGAGCGAGCTGCATGCCGGGCAGCCGGTGCGGATCTGGACGCGTGAACGAGGATTATAAATGGACATTTCCCGTCAGTTTATTAATAACCCGACCCGCGTCTGGTTAGCCATTCTGCTGCTGGGGGTGGGTGGTCTGTTCGCCCTGCTCAATATCGGCCGTCTGGAAGATCCTGCCTTCACCATCAAAACGGCGGTGATCGTGACCCACTACCCGGGCGCGTCCGCTCAACAGGTGGAGGAGGAGGTGACCCTGCCGCTGGAAAACGCGATTCAGCAGCTTCCCTCACTGGATAACGTCAGCTCCATCTCCTCAAATGGCTTATCGCAAATTACGGTGAATATCGCTTCGCAGTACCATTCCAGCGAGCTGCCGCAAATCTGGGATGAGCTACGTCGCCGCGTCGGTGACGCCAGCCGACTTTTCCCCCCTGGCGTAGTGACCCCCTTCGTCAACGATGACTTTGGCGATGTGTTTGGCTTTTTCTTCGCTATCTCGGGCGACAGTTTTACCAACCCCGAGCTGGTGCGCTATGCCGAACAGCTGCGTCGGGAGCTGGTGCTGGTTCCTGGGGTCGGTAAAGTCGCTATCGGCGGCGTCATTCCGCAACAGATCAATGTTGATATCTCGCTGGCGAAAATGGCGGCGCGCGGGATCACGCTCAACCAGCTCGCCGCTATCCTGACCCGGCTCAACGTGGTGTCCAGCGCCGGAGAGATCCGCGTTGGCAGCGAATCGATCCGCCTACACCCCACCGGGGAGTTTCAGAGCATCGATGAACTGGGGGATCTGCTGGTCAGCCCTCACGGCGCCAGCGCCACCACTCGACTGCGGGATATTGCCACGCTGTCGCGCGGGCTGACTGACTCGCCGTCCAGTATTTATCATGCCAACGGCCGCCAGGCGGTGACCATGGGGGTCTCTTTTATTCCTGGCGTCAACGTCATTGACGTCGGGCACGCCCTTGAAGCCCGCCTCCAGCAGATGGCCGCCGACAAACCGGCGGGTATCGATATCGCCATTTTTTACGATCAGGCGTCTGAGGTCGCCCACTCGGTCAATGGCTTTATTACCAACTTCCTGATGGCCCTGGCGATCGTGGTCGGCGTGCTGCTGGTGTTCATGGGAGTACGCAGCGGGATCATTATCGCCCTGTCGCTGGCGCTCAACGTCCTCGGCACCCTGCTTATCATGTTTGTCTGGGGGATCGAGTTACAGCGGATCTCCCTCGGGGCGCTGATCATCGCCCTGAGTATGCTGGTGGATAATGCCATTGTCATTGTCGAAGGGGTGCTTATCGCCCGCCAGCAAGGATCGCCGCTGCTGGGCGCCATTAACTATGTGATCCGCCGCTCCGCCCTGCCGCTGCTCGGCGCCACGGTCATCGCCATCCTCGCCTTCGCGCCGATTGGCCTCTCGCAGGACTCCACCGGAGAGTATTGCAAATCCCTGTTCCAGGTGCTGCTGATCTCCCTGATGCTCAGCTGGTTCTCCGCCCTGACCATCACTCCGGTGCTCATTAAGTGGTGGTTGTTTAAACACGCCCCGCCGGCCGCCGCGCCGGAGGAGAAAGCCGATCCCTACCGCGGCCGCTTTTACCGTGGCTATCAGCAGACGCTGCGAATACTGCTGCAGCAAAAGACCCTGACCCTGGTGCTGATGGGCGCCCTGCTGGCCGCGGCGATCTGGGGCTTCACCTTCGTGCGGCAGAATTTCTTTCCGTCATCGAATACGCCCATTTTCTTTGTCGACCTGTGGCTGCCCTACGGTACCGATATTAACGCCACCGAGCAGATGACCCGCGATATTGAGCGGTCGATCGCCGGCCAGCCGGGGGTGGTCACCACCGTCGCCACCATTGGCCAGGGCAGTATGCGTTTTATTCTTACCTACAGCGGTCAGCGGCAGTACAGCAACTACGCGCAGATTATGGTGCGGATGGACGACCAGCGCGGCATCGCCCCCGTCACCCGCCACGTCGAAACCTGGATCGCCAGAAACTACCCGCAGGTGAACGCCAGCACCAAACGCATTATGTTCGGCCCCTCCGGGGATAGCGCGATTGAAGTGCGCATTAAGGGCCCTGACCCGGATACGCTGCGCGCGCTGGCCAGTCAGGTGAGCGATATTCTCGCTGAGGATCCGGCGACCGACAGCGTGCGTAACGACTGGCAGAACCGCAGCAAGGTGATCCGCCCGCAGTACTCCCTAGCGCTGGGGCGCGAGCTGGGGGTGGATAAACAGGACATTGATAACGCGCTGGAGATGAATTTCTCCGGCAGTCGCGCCGGGTTATATCGCGAGGGCGCCGATCTGCTGCCGGTGATCGTCCGGCCGCCGGCAGCGGAGCGACAGGATGCCAACCATCTGCATAACGTGCTGGTCTGGAGCCAGAGCCGCCAGCAGTATATCCCGTTGAGTAACGTCATCCATGGCTTCTCCCTGGAGTGGGAAGATCCCTTGATTCTCCGCCGGGATCGCACCCGGGTGCTGACGGTCCAGACCGATCCCAGCCCGCAAAGCGGCCAAACCTCGGGTGATATTCTCGCCCGGGTGAAACCGCGCATTGACGCATTGATGCTGCCGCATGGCTATCGCATCGAATGGGGCGGCGATGCCGAGAACTCCAGTGAAGCACAGCAAGGGCTGTTCACGACCCTGCCGCTTGGCTATCTGGTGATGTTTATCATTACGGTGCTGATGTTCAGTTCGCTGAAAAACGCTGTCGCCATCTGGCTGACCGTCCCGCTGGCGCTGATCGGCGTCACGCCCGGCTTTTTGCTGACCGGCATCCCCTTCGGCTTTATGGCCTTAATCGGCCTTCTCAGCCTCAGCGGCATGCTGATCCGCAACGGCATTGTGCTGGTGGAAGAGATAGAGCAACAAAAACAGGAGAAAGATCAACGACAAGCGATCATTGATGCGGCAACATCTCGTCTGCGGCCGATCCTGCTGACCGCCTTCACCACCGTGCTTGGCCTTGCCCCGCTGCTGCGCGATGTTTTTTTCCAGAGTATGGCAGTGGTGATTATGTTCGGTCTGGCCTTCGCCACCGTGCTGACGTTGCTGGTTCTGCCGGTGATTTACGCCTGCTTTCACCATAAGGATATGACGCCTCAACGATGAACAGTACCGGTCTGAGCATTATTAAGACACTCGGCTGTATGACAGCGGTGACTTTTTTCACCATCTATAACACCTGGGATCGCTTTGATTATGACTATCACTGGATCCTCGGGCTGCTGACCTTTGTCTCGACCATCGCCACGCCGCTGTTTTTTGTGGTTGCCGGCTATCTTGATGCGCAAACGCGACACGACGCCAACTGGCAAATTGGTAAAATTAAAAGCGTGGTGATCGTCTTTCTGTTTTGGGTGACGGTCTATTATGTCTGGGAGCCTTACCAGCGCGGCTATCTGATCCAGCCCTGGTTTATTTTCGCCCTGATTGTCATCTATACCTTCCATCCCCTGATTGCCTGGCTCAGCCAGCGGCGCGGTCTGTTTTTCTCCGTGGTCCTGACGCTACTGTGCTGCTCTTATGGTTACGACCTGCTCTCGGTGCTCTACCCGGAAAGACATCTTTTCAGCCTGGCGCCGCAGTATCGTCTGTGGACGTGGCTACTTTTTTATTTAACCGGGCAGTTATTTAACGATCCGCGGGTCACGGAGTGGATACGCGACCCGCGGGTGATTAAAGCCGCCATTATCGCCCTGCCCTTTGTCTATTTATTTACCTGGTTTTATGAACGCCACTTTTTCTTCGCGCTGTTTAAAGCCGATCGCAATGCGTTCATTCTCACGGGGTCGCAGATTTATATTCTGATCGTCCTGCTGGTGATCGCCGCTAACGCCGTGCAGTTTAAAAAGAACCGCGAACTGAAGGAGGCCGTGCTGGCGACGGTTAGCAAAGCGATGACCGGGGTCTATATTTTGCACTACTCCGTTTTTCACCTGCTGGTGATGCTGATCCCTATTCACTCGTTAGCCACCAAGCTGGGAGTGATTGCCCTAACGTTTGTCCTGTCGGTGCTCATTTCCCTCGCCGCGCTCTCCAGTACGCTGCTCAGGAAGGTGATAACCCTGTAACAAACGACGCGGCAACTTAGCGGAAGCTCCACTGGATGCTGATCACAAACACGCTGGGAATAATAATGCCGCTCTCAAGGGCGAAATAGTCGGTAAAGTTGTACTGGATAGCATGGTAGATATAGGGTGAAAAGCCGATCCCGGTGGCGTCCTTAAAATCTTTATAGGAGCCATGATCGCCGCAATGCTCGAAGGCGTCGAAGAAGAATTCGCCGGTATAGCCGTAAACGCCTTTGAAGGTCCACCCGCTGCCGTTGTGGTACCAGTCTCTTCTCACCCCCAGCGCCAGACAGCGATCGTCGAAACTGTTATTCATGGTGCCAATCAGCAGGCTGTATTTCGAGTCGTCAGAGAATTTCCGCTCCACCGAGAAAAAGTGGTTCTCGAAATTCTCAGTATATTGACCGTGATTATTGGTCAGATGGTAAACATAGGAACCGGTATTCACCGAATAGAGGTTAATCTCTTTCGCCTGCGCGAGAGTCGCTAACCCGGCCAGGAGCATCACGCATTTACCGCGCATTTCCCCTCCTCACACCTCTACGCCTGTCCATAGACAGACTGCCTTTGCCGTATTTACCGGTCGTGACAGGGGTAAAAGACCCGACAGGGAAATGGGGGAAAGATAACGATGCCGAACCATCGCATCGCTAGTAAAAAGCGTAGCACACGCCTTATCCGCCAACAAACCGACCGAAGCGTTAACGAAATGGCCGATGTGTTGCTCTTTACCTGATTGTGCAAAAAACAGACAAAACCTCACCTGATATCCGCTATGATCAGCGTCCGACGCGGAAGAAAGCCACCTGTCGACGACAGAGTTGCTGTGTACCCCTTCCTGCGTCGGCGCGATTTCATCCAACACGCCAGCCAGCACAATACCTTCCCATTGAGCTCACGCCTGTCGTCAGCCTCTTCCCGCTAGTTTTACAGGTGGATCCTGCACAAACCGGCTTTTATGTACAAGTTATGCAAGCAATTAAACCATTTAAAATCAATAACTAAAAATACAAACTAAAAATCAGCCGTTCTGTTGTACATATAGTTCTGAAAAAAGTTGTACATAATGGGATCACCGTCTATAGTTTGGAGTGTTAACTGCTTGTTGCGCAACGAAGCGGGGATGTTTAACGGTGGCGCGGCAAGTCAGGCGGTGGTTCCTGGTTTTGCATTTCCTGTTCGTGACTTGGCGCGTACCAATGGTACGTAGCGACTTTTATTGTCAGTTTGCGTTATACGTGGGAGAGTTCGAGCTATGCATATTAAAAATACCATTCCAGCAGAGTTTGTCTTCAATTCGGCCCTGATGAAGAATATTGAAAATACGCTCATTAAGCAGCACAGAACGATAAATAATGAGCGGATGATTACGGAAATTCAGCATCGCCTGCAAACGGAAAGTAATGAAATACTCTCCGACCTCTATTTGCAGGCGCTGGATATGCTGTACAGCAAACCTCATCATTAATTAAACTCGCGGAGCTGGCAGCAGACTTAAGCCTGCGGTGCCGGCACGCCTGGGTCTCTATCGGCTAACTGAGGCAAATAAAATGTCACACCATAATACCTGCTATCGTACTGAACATTACGATCTGTGGTTTGATAATCGTTTTCTTCTCTATGGGATGTCGCTGATCCTGAATAGTCTGCCGGCATCTTACTTTCGCAAAAAACATGTTTTCTTTACCAGCGACAATTATTTCGCGGTACTGCAGCATAACTATAATCGTCGGGATACGTTATTTATTTTGTTAACCGAAGGCAACGATCTTAATTTTCTTAGTGAACTGCCTATGCTGCGCTTACCGGCCAATTCAACGCCGGAAGAGTTAAAGATATTTCTGCACCAGCCAACCCGCTACTATAAAACCCACCCGGCGCCGGGCGCCTCGGTGCAGTTTACCGAGCGGGAAAAGAAAGTTATTCAACTTATCAGCAATGGCGAAGCGGTCGCCAGCATTGGCCGGTCGCTGAATCTGCATATTAAAACCATTTATCAGATCCGGCTGAATCTGATTAAAAAGCTCGGCTGTAGCGGTAGGACCGATTTTTTTAATATCAGCCGCAGCGAAACCTTTAAATCCTGGAGCCAGATCCACCTGTAACCCGGCGCGTTAGCCCCGGTCTGCTTTGCGGATCGGGGCGATTAATTATTACCGTGAAAATGGATGCTGAAGCCCTGCTCCTGCCAGTGGCTGAGCAGCTCTTCCTGGAGAGGGGTGGCGGCGCGTCCGGTCCAGACGAAGATATGCTGCCCGGGGAACAGCTCGGGCCGCGGCGACTCCAGCGGTTCGGCGAGGACGTTGACGTGCCAGCCGCGCTGGGAAAGACGCCATGCCTCCAGCCACAGACGCGTCCTGTCCTCATTGCTCCAGCCCACCAGCAGCGTCTCCCTGCCGTTCTTTTTACGCGCTTCGGCGAGAAACAGCGCCACGCAGTCAATCAGCAGACCATCCAGCAAACTACTAATCACCAGAGAGGTATTCTGATCGAGCTTCAAACGCTGACGTACCGGCACTAACAGGCTGTCGATGAGCGTGTCGACGGGGTGTTGATGGCTTAGCGCCAGTAATTTGGCACGGATTCTGGCGGGCTGCATATAACGCAGAATGGACATCATCTCTTCCTGAAGATGCGCGGATTCGTCGCGCGCCGCCGGCAGGTTACCCTCCAGCAGCGCTTTGACTTTCCCGACGGATACGCCGCGCTCGATCCAGCGCTTGATCTCTTCAATGCGCAGGATATCTTCTTCATCAAATTGCCGATGCCCGCCTTCGCTACGCTGCGGTTTCAGTAGACCGTAACGACGCTGCCAGGCGCGCAGTGTGACCGGATTGATTCCGCAACGTTCGGCGACTTCACCGATACTGTAAAACGCCATAGCAGCCTCACATCAACCTGATACTTTAATACCTAAACTAACGAATTCAGGCATCCTGTACAACTCTATTTTCTTGTACAGATAAAGATAACAGGTTGTGGCTCACAGCGCTTGGGAAAAAGATGAAAAAATAGTTAGCTGATTTCGCGGTGGATTATTTTTTTTCCGGCCAGGCGACGGCGGGTAAGCCCCCCAGGCGCGCGCTGGCGAACAAATTCCCCTGAAACTGCGAAATACCGGCTGATTCCAGCCACATCCACTCTTCAGCACGCTCAACGCCGACGGCAGAGACCGCAATCTCCAGCGAAAAACAGCATTTGATAATCGCCTGTACAATTGACTGGCGCGGTCCATCCTGGTGGATATTGCGGATCAGCTCATGGTCGATTTTAATTCTGTCGGGCTGGTATTGCGCCAGCAGCGACAGCCCGGCAAACCCGGCGCCGAAGTGATCGATGGCAAGATTGATGCCCGCCCCTTTTAGCTTTCGCACCGCATCGGTAAAATCATCCATCCGCGAAATCACTTCCCGTTCGGTAAACTCGACAATAATCTGTTCAGGAATAAGATCATTACGCTGAATTTGATCGAGCAGGAAACCCACCGCGTTCGGCGCTTTAACCAGCGTCATCGGCAGTAAATTAATACTTAACGCCTTATTGCGTAAGCCTAATTTCCCGGCCAGCGACAGCGCGACGCGTTTACTGTGCAGATCGGCGAGATAAATATCGTCCCCGGAAAGCCCGGCAAAATAGGCGCCAGGCGACTGGCCGTCCGGTGTGCGTAACAGTGCTTCCCACGAAATAATTTCGCAGGCGAAAGGGTCGACGATCGGCTGGAAGGCAAAGGACCAGCTTTCCTTATTGTCAATTATCGGCGTATCAGGATAGAAAGTATTCTGATCGGGGATAAATACCCAGCTGTCAGCGGAAGGAATCTCAAAATAGTTCGCTTTTTCCGTTGATTCGACAAAGGTGCGGAAAAATTGCAGTGCCCGGTCGTCATAGGTGAGCTGATATTTTGTGGTCCCGCGGTCCATCACCGTCTGCAGCACTTCCTCGCGATCATGTTCCCGTAAATCAAACAGTTCCATACCGACCTTACCGAAACGGCGGGACGGCGCATAATCGCACAGAAGCTCTACCAGGTTATAATGGCGGGGATCGCGGCAAATATGCTGATAAATATCCTGAACCTTTTCTTCAGGCCCCTCAATGAGTTGAAAAAAATGCGTCCCGTTAAAAAGTAAAATACCGGTGACGTCCGCCTGCCCATTTCTTTCGTTTGCCCTGGCAACCATGGCCTCGATCGATTTGAATGAGACATTGTCGCAAATATGGCTGCGATAAATGATGGTGGTTAGCATAGTGATTCCAGATGGGAGGGTAAGCATTCACAGTAGCAGTTATCAGGCTAATCGTCTTGTAAAACTACGTTTTGTCTTAACAAAAAAGATACACTAAAAATCCCTTTTTTGTGCAAGGCTTTTTCATTTTTCTTTTCTTGTACAACGTGCACCGTTAAATCCTACCTTTACAAGCCAGAATCGCACAAAACACATAAAAATAAATTATTAAAAATCAATGATTTAACCATACCTGAATCATTATTGTTCAACTTTATGTGTACAGGTTAACAATTATTGTATAAGTTTAATGACAGTTAACAGATGAGTGAAATGTAAGGAGCAGATATGCAGCAGAATGGTTACATTCCAGATACAGCGAACGCAATTGCCCAGTATTTCAACAAAGCATCGTTACCTTCCCAGCAGGAAACGCTGGGTCAGATTGTGATGGATATTCTCAACGAAGGGCGTCATCTCAACCGCAAGGCGCTGTGCACTAAACTGTTGAGCCGCCTCGACCGGGCCCGTGCCCCCGAGGAAGAGAGTCACTATCAGACCTTAATTGGTCTGCTGTTTGCCGATCAGGAATAACGTCATCGATCGTCGCCTGTTGCACCGCAGTAGCAGATGAGGGGCGATCGCTTCCATAAACCTGCTGCTGACCTGAATGCCCGTTCGCAGATTCAGGGAGAGAGTGGCATGCAGTGAGACGGTTATGAATAGCAGTGAAACTGAGGAAATCACCGATGAGATCATCGGCGAGGCGGTACTCGCGCTTCTGAAAACGAATCGCCCTATTACCACCCCGACCCTGCTGGTTCGACTTCGGTTGATGCAGGCGACAGAGTCAGACCGACAGCGAAGAAAGGTCATCGCTGCCGTGATTGAAGAAATTTGCGCGAAGCTTGCCCGTCAGCGGAAGCAAGCGCCTTTGCAGGTAAAGAAAATCAATGGCCGTTGGGAAACCCGAGGATCGCCGGCGCAAAGCGCCATGGCGCCGGAAGGTAAAAAGATCCACTGAGTATCCTAACCGTGGTGAATAACACAGAGTGAGAATGTGATGAGACAGACTATGCATCAGCAACCCGATATTTACGCAGGACTGCAGGACACCGCGCTCTCCGACTATTTCCGTAACGCCGGTGATAAGCTGGTTGATGAGTCCGCCGTGATGTCGCTGGCCATCAACAGTATTCTCCAGTCCGAGGGTCACCTGAACAATAAGGCCATTATTTTATGGCTGATTCAGGCGCTGGAAAGCACCGATGACGTGGTGACCGCTGACGTGATCCGTAAAACGCTGGAGATCGTCGTCGGCTACACCATGGACGATATCTAAGGCCGTCACGCTTCAGGCCCGCCAGGGCAACCCCTTTCCGACAGAGCCTGTCCGCTCTGTTAAAAAAAACCTCGCTGACGCGAGGTTTTTTCTTTTACGCCTGACGGATCAGTGGGCGTTGACTACCACCCACATCGGCCCCTGCCCGACCGCATAGCGACCTTTCTCCTGCAGCAGCCCCTGCTCGCCGGTAATTTCGTATACCGCGATATGGTGCGACTTCTGCCCGGCGGCAATCAGATACTTACCGCTGTGATCGAGATTAAAGCCGCGCGGCTGGGTTTCGGTCGGCTGATAGCCCTCCACCGCCAGCACGCTGCCATCTTCCGACACGCTGAACACCGTGATGATGCTGGCGGTACGATCGCAGGCGTACAGGTGACGCCCGTCCAGAGTGATATGAATATCCGCCGCCCAGCGCACGCCGGTGAAATCAGACGGCATCATATCCAGAGTTTGTACACATTCGATATTGCCATTCGGGTCTTTCAGCTCCCAGACGTCAATTGAGCTGTTCAGCTCATTGACGCAGTAACCATACTGCTGGTTCGGATGGAACACCATGTGGCGCGGACCCGCCCCTTCGACGGTGGTGACTTCCGCTGGCTCCTGGGCGGAGAGGAAACCATCCTCGCTGAGGGTAAACAGGCAGATGCGATCCTGCTTCAGCGCCGGCACCCACAGGGTACGATTGTCCGGGGAGATATTGGCCGAGTGGCAGCCTTCCAGCCCGTCCACCACGGTGATGGTTTCGCCCGGCAGACCATCCTGCAGCGGGGTCACGCTGACGCAGCCCTGATTGTAGGAGGCGCTGAAGACAAAGCGGCCATGATGATCGGTTGAGATGTGGGTCGGGCTGCCCGGCAGCGCCGCTTCCCCTGCGAAGGTCAACGCCCCGTTATCCGGCGTGATGCGATAAGCTAACACGCGAAACTCCGGACGAACGCCAACGTACAGATACTCCTTATTGGGGCTGACCACCATTGGCTGGACCTGTCCCGGGGCATCAACCACCTGCACCAGCGTCAGTTTGCCGTCCGCTTCAAGACTCCAGACGTGGATTTGTTGGCTTTCCGGGCTGGCGGTATAAACGGTTTGTTTCATGACTACTCCTTCCCTCACTGCACGTGGATTTTTCATTTTCAGGATAACGGTACCCTGAAAATTATAAGACATCCGCCCATGATACTCGCATCGCCCGCCGAATTATCGACGGACGGCGGCACAAAGGGCATACAGACATTCACGGCAGATGTGGAAAAATTGGTCCTGACGCCACGGCGGTGTACCATCATGGCCAGGTCACTTTTCAACATCAACCGGAAATAACACATGACAACACGCGTGATTGCCCTGGATTTAGACGGCACCCTGCTCACCAGCAAAAAAACCATACTGCCCGCTTCGCTGGAAGCGCTGGCCCGCGCCAGAGAGGCGGGCTACCAAGTGATCGTCGTTACCGGACGTCATCACGTCGCTATTCATCCTTTTTATCAGGCACTGGCTCTCGATACACCTGCAATTTGTTGTAATGGCACTTATTTGTATGATTATCACGCAAAAAAGGTTTTGGCGGCCGATCCTATGTCGGTGGAACACGCGGTAAGCCTCACCGCCATGCTCGTCGAACAGCAGATCCACGGCCTGGCCTATGTGGATGACGCGATGCTTTACGAACAGCCCACCGGGCATGTGATCCGCACCCGCAACTGGGCGCAGGCGTTACCGGAGGATCAGCGCCCGGTCTTCAGCCAGGTCGACTCGCTGGCGCAGGCGGTCCGCGAGGTCAAGGCGGTATGGAAATTCGCCCTCACCGACGACGACATTCCCCGTCTGCAGCGCTTTGCGCAGGAGGTCGGCGAGAGGCTGGGCCTCGAGTGCGAATGGTCGTGGCACGACCAGGTGGATATCGCTCGCGCCGGCAACAGCAAAGGCAAACGCCTGGCGCAGTGGGTCGCTGACCAGGGGCTGTCGATGCAGAATGTGGTGGCCTTCGGCGATAACTACAACGATCTGAGTATGCTGGAAGCGGCAGGCACCGGGGTGGCGATGGGTAATGCGGTGGACGACGTCAAAGCCCGCGCCAACGTGGTCATCGGCGACAATGAGTCCGCCAGCATCGCCGAGTTTATCTACCGTCAGCTGCTGTGATCAGGCGGCAATCGACACGCTTTTGATCTGGGCAAATACCTGCTGGCCTGGCGCTATCGCCAGGTTATCCCGCGCCCACGGGCTGATTCGAGCCCACAGCGGATGGCCGCTCACCCTGAGCTGAACCTCAATCTGCCCGTTGACCTCCAGACACTGAACCACCTCGGCGCGTAAGATATTGCGGATGCTGGTTGCGGACGGCTGGGCCAGCACCAGCGAGACGTCCGACGCCTGGATGCGGATCCGCGCGCTCTCCCCGGCGGGACGATCGAGCCGGTTGACCCACAGCATTTGATCCCCCAGCGTCAGCGCGGTCATCGCGTACTGCGGATGCTGCGCGGCGACGGTGGCGCTGAGGATCGTACTCTGCTGTTCCGCCGGCAGCCAGGGGTGCATCACGCTGCTGCTCCAGACCTCCTCCAGCGGACCGAAAGCCTTCACCTTACCGGCCTCCAGCACCAGCACGCGATCGGCCAGATGCTGGATCTCGTCCAGCGAGTGGCTGACGTAGAGCATCGGAATATGGATCTCCTGCGCCAGCCGCTGCAGATAGGGCAACAGTTCGCGTTTGCGCGGAATATCCAGCGAGGCCAGCGGCTCGTCCAGCAGCAGCAGCTCCGGCGCGGTCAGCAGGGCGCGGCCGATGGCCACGCGCTGCTTTTCGCCGCCGGATAACCGGCCCGGCAGCCGATCCAGCAAGGGCGCAATTCCCAGCAGTTCCACCAGCTTATCGAACTGGCTGACCATGGATTTCGCCATTCCGTACTGCAGATTGCCGCGCACTTTATAGTGGGGAAACAGGCGCGCATCCTGAAATACATAGCCGATCCGCCGCTGCTCCGGCGCCAGGCAGATACGCTGCGCGGTGTCGTTCAGCACCCTGCCGTTGAGGACGATCCGCCCCACCTGCGGCCGGGTCAGGCCGCTGATAGCGTTGATCAACGACGTTTTCCCGGCGCCTGAGACGCCAAAAATGGCGGTGATCCCGCTGCTGGGCAGCGTTTCACGGATCTGCAGACAGTGGCTGCCGAGGGTCTGGGTAAAGTCCAGCTCGAGCATCATGATCCTCCCATTCGCTGGCGGCTCACGCGGGCCAGCCATTCTGAAATCAAGAGCGAGACCAGCGCCAGGCCGATAGCAATGAGGCAGAGGCGGGCCGCCGCCCCCTCCCCGCCCGGGGTCTGGATCAAGGTGTACATCGCCGAAGGCAGGGTGCGCGTTTCACCGGGAATATTGGAGACGAACGTGATGGTCGCGCCAAACTCCCCTAACGAGCGGGCGAAAGCCAGCACCGTGCCGACAATAATTCCCGGCAGAGTCAGCGGCAGCGTAATGGTGAAAAATACCCGCCAGCGGCTGGCCCCGAGGGTTCTCGCCGCCTGCTCCAGTTTGATGTCCACCCCCTCCAGCGCCAGGCGGATGGCGCGCACCATCAGCGGGAAAGACATCACCGCCGCCGCCAGCACCGCCCCGCGCCAGCTGAAGGCAAAGCTGATGCCGAACCAGTCATACAGCCAGCTGCCAATAAACCCGCGCCGCCCCATGGCCACCAGCAGCAGATACCCCACCACCACCGGCGGCAGCACCAGCGGCAGATGGAGAAGGCTGTCGAGCAGCGCCTTGCCGGGGAAGGTGCGCCGGACCAACAGCCAGGAAAAAAAGATGCCAAAGGGCAGGCTCAGGGCCACCGCCAGGGAGGAGACTTTCAGGCTCAGCAGCACCGCCTGCCATTCGGGTTCGCTCAGAAACATCAGCGGGTGGTAAATCCGTAACGTTGAAAAATCGCCGACGCTTCCGGCCCTTTCAGGTAGTCATAGAAAGCGCTCACGGGCGCGTTGCGGTGGCCATCGACAATCGCCAGCGGGTACTCGACTTTCTGATGCGACGCCTCCGGGAAAGTGCCAACCACTTTCACCCCTTTGCTGGCCACGGCATCCGATCCGTAGACGATGCCCAGCGGCGCTTCGCTACGCTCCACCAGCGCCAGCGCGCCGCGCACATCTTCCGCCGGGGCGAGCTTCGGCGACAGGGTCTCCCAGGCACCCAGTTTCTGCAGCGCTTCTTTGGCGTAGATACCTGCCGGAACGTGCTGCGGATCGCCCACCGCCAGACGGCCCCCTTTCAGCAGGCTGGTCCAGTCGGTTTTCTCATCAATGGTTATCGCCCCCTGCGCGCTGGCTTTCGGCGCCACCACTACCAGGCTGTTGCCAAGCAGGGTGGCGCGGGTCGCCGGATCGATGGCCTTTTTGTCTGCCGCGTAATCCATCCACTTTTGATCGGCGGAGATAAACAGGTCCGCCGGGGCGCCTGCTTCAATCTGCCGCGCCAGCGTCGACGACGAGGCAAACGACGAGACGACCTCGACGTTTTTCGCTTTCTTATACGCCAGGGCGATATCCTGCATCGCGTTGGTTAACGACGCGGCCGCGAAAACGGTCACTTTCCCTTCTGCCGCCAGCGCCTGACCCGCGACGCACAGCGTGAGCGATACCCCGACCACCCCGCGTAACCAAGAACCTGTCATCTGAATCTCCTGTCAATGCGTTATGTACTCGACAATATAACGATATGCGAAGCGTTTTTATAGTGACGCAGGACAATAAAATGAAGGGAAATGATACAGGAGGGAAATAGCACAGCGCCCGGTTAAACCGGGCGCCGGGAAATCAATGATTTTGCTGGCTGCGATCTTTGTGGCCGACGCCGGAGAAGAGGTTGAACACTTCGCCAAGACCGTAAATCAATCCCAGGATGACCGCCATCACCACCGGTACCATGATGACCGCAAAAACCAGACTTTTCAAAAGCTCTAACATGGTTCACTCCAGATAGTATGATTCCCTGATTGTAACGGTTTCAGCCGAAAAAACACGCCCCATTTGTGCGGTGGTTAATGACAAACCGCGCAGAGAGGTTTTGCAACGGGGTGACTATCGGTCACAATACGCTTTTTTGTCAGGAAACGATTATGCAGGCCGAAATTCTTCTCACCCTTAAGCTTCAGCAGCGCCTGTTTGCCGACCCCCGGCGGATCGCCCTGCTCAAACAGATTGACCAGACCGGTTCGATAAGCCAGGGGGCGAAGCACGCGGGTATCAGCTATAAAAGCGCGTGGGATGCCATCAACGAGATGAACCAGCTCAGCGAACAGCCGCTGGTGGATCGCGCCACCGGCGGCAAAGGCGGCGGCGGCGCGGTGCTGACCCGCTACGGGCAGCGTCTGATCCAACTGTACGATCTGCTGGCGCAGATCCAGCAGAAAGCGTTTGATGTGCTCAGCGATGACGACGCCCTGCCGCTGGACAGCCTGCTGGCGGCCATCTCGCGCTTTTCCCTGCAAACCAGCGCCCGCAACCAGTGGTTCGGCACTATCACCGGCCGCGATCGCCAGCAGGTGCAGCAGCACGTCGAGGTGCTGCTGGCCGACGGGCAGACCCGCCTGAACGTCGCCATTACCGCCCAAAGCGCTGAAAAGCTAGGGCTCGATGAGGGCCAGGAGGTGCTGGTCCTGTTGAAAGCGCCCTGGGTTGGCATCACCCTCGACCCGGCGGTGGCCCGCCAGGCCGAGAACCAGCTGTCGGGTCGCATCAGCCATATCGAATGCGGCTCCGGGCAGTGCGAAGTGCTGATGACCCTTGCGGACGGCCAGACCCTGTGCGCCACCCTGCCGCAGGCCCAGACCTCTGGCCTGACGGAAGGGACGGAGGCGATCGCTTACTTCAACGCCGATCGCATCATTCTCGCTACGTTATGCTGACCCCATTGACATTGCGCGCCTGAAGTCGTATCCCTGATGCACATCGCTGCAAAAAATGGGATACATCATGTCATCATTGCAAATTTCGCAAGGCACGTTTCGCCTGAGCGATACAAAAACCTTAAAAATAGACCACCTGAGCGTGGCGGCGGGTGAAAGCTGGGCGTTCGTCGGCAGCAACGGCAGCGGCAAGTCCGCCCTCGCGCGGGCCCTGGCCGGCGACCTGACCCTGCTCAGCGGCCAGCGCGACAGCCTCTTCTCCCGCGTAACCCGCCTCTCCTTCGAACAGCTGCAGAAGCTGGTCAGCGACGAGTGGCAGCGCAATAACACCGACCTGCTCAGCCCCGGAGAAGAAGATACCGGACGCACTACCGCGGAGATTATTCAGGATGAGGTGAAAGATCCGGCCCGCTGCGCGCAGCTTGCCGAACAGTTTGCCATCAGCGCCCTGTTGGACCGCCGCTTTAAGTATCTGTCCACTGGCGAAACGCGTAAGACCCTGCTGTGCCAGGCCCTGATGAGCGATCCGCAACTGCTGATCCTCGACGAGCCGTTCGACGGCCTCGACGTCAACTCCCGCCAGCAGCTGGCCGCCCTGCTGGCCGACCTGCATCGCGCCGGCATCACCCTGGTGCTGGTGCTCAACCGTTTCGATGAGATCCCGGACTTTGTGCAATACGCCGGCGTGCTGGCTGACTGCCTCCTCAGCGAGACCGGCGAGAAGCACGCTCTGCTGCAGCAGGCGCTGGTCGCCCAGCTGGCGCACAGTGAAAAACTGGACGGTATCACCCTGCCGGAGCCGGATGCCCCACCGGCCCGCCATACGCTGACGGAGACGGCGCCGCGTATCGTCCTCAATGACGGGGTGGTCTCCTACAACGATCGCCCGGTCATCAACCACCTCTCCTGGACCGTGAACCCCGGCGAACACTGGCAGATCGTCGGCCCCAACGGCGCGGGTAAATCCACCCTCTTAAGCCTTATCACCGGCGATCACCCCCAGGGCTACAGCAACGATCTCACCCTCTTTGGCCGTCGGCGCGGCAGCGGCGAGACCATCTGGGATATTAAAAAGCATATCGGCTACGTCAGCAGCAGCCTGCATCTGGACTACCGGGTCAGCACCAACGTCCGCAACGTGATTCTGTCGGGCTATTTTGACTCGATCGGCATTTATCAGGCGGTGTCCGATAAACAGCATAAGCTGGTGCAGCAATGGCTGGATATTCTCGGCATCGATAAGCGCACCGCCGACGCGCCGTTTCACAGCCTGTCGTGGGGCCAGCAGCGGCTGGCGCTTATCGTCCGCGCGCTGGTGAAGCATCCAACCCTGCTGATCCTTGATGAACCGCTGCAGGGGCTGGATCCCCTCAATCGCCAGCTGGTGCGCCGCTTCGTCGACGTCCTGATTGGCGAAGGCGCTACGCAGCTGCTGTTTGTCTCGCACCATGCGGAAGATGCCCCGGACTGTATTACCCATCGCCTGGCGTTCGTTCCCAGTGGAGACGGTTACACTTATCAGCTCGGCCCCGTGGCCTGACGCCCCCTGCCGGGGATCGCAAGATCCCTGGTATTTTTCAGAAAAATAGCGCCTTACTCACCTAACAATATGTATTTTAAACAAAATATATTAAACGATGCCGTTTCACCCCCGAGTGTAAACGATTCCACTAACTTGTTCTGTGTCACACTTTTCACTTCTTTGATATGCTATCTTCCTCATACACGATAAGCCGAATGGAGCGAATCATGAAAGTTCTGGTTACAGGTGGTAGCGGTTACATTGGAAGTCATACCTGCGTTCAACTGCTGCTGCAGGGGCATGAGGTGGTGATCCTCGACAATCTCTGCAACAGCAAGCGCAGCGTACTGCCGGTGATTGAGCGTCTCGGCGGCAAAGAAGCCACCTTTATTGAAGGCGATATTCGTAACGAAGCGCTGATGACCGAGATCCTCCACGATCACGCCATTGAAGCGGTGATCCACTTCGCCGGGCTGAAAGCCGTCGGGGAGTCCGTCGCCAAGCCGCTGGAATATTACGACAATAACGTCACCGGCACACTGAAATTAGTCTCCGCCATGCGCGCCGCGGGCGTGAAGAACTTCATCTTTAGCTCCTCCGCCACCGTTTACGGTGACCAGCCGAAAATCCCGTATGTCGAAAGCTTCCCGACCGGCACCCCGCAAAGCCCCTACGGTAAAAGCAAACTGATGGTGGAGCAGATCCTGACCGACCTGCAAAAAGCGCAGCCGGAGTGGAGCATTGCCCTGCTGCGCTACTTCAACCCGGTCGGCGCCCACCCGTCGGGCGACATGGGCGAAGACCCGCAGGGGATCCCGAATAACCTGATGCCGTATATCGCCCAGGTCGCCGTTGGCCGTCGCGAATCGCTGGCCGTGTTTGGTAACGACTACCCGACCGAAGATGGCACCGGCGTGCGCGATTATATCCACGTGATGGACCTTGCCGACGGCCACGTCGCGGCCATGGAAAAACTGGCTGACAAAGCCGGGGTCCATATCTACAACCTTGGCGCCGGCGTCGGCAGCAGCGTGCTCGACGTGGTCAATGCTTTCAGCAAGGCCTGCGGCAAACCGATTAACTACCATTTCGCGCCGCGCCGCGATGGCGACCTCCCGGCCTACTGGGCGGATGCCGCCAAGGCCGACCGCGAGCTGAACTGGCGCGTGACGCGCAACCTGGACGAAATGGCGCAGGACACCTGGAACTGGCAGTCCCGCCATCCGCAGGGTTATCCAGACTAAGGAACCTTCATGAGCGTATTTAACCCCGTTGACCATCCGCATCGTCGTTATAACCCGTTAACCGGGCAGTGGATTCTGGTTTCTCCGCATCGCGCCAAGCGCCCCTGGCAGGGAGCGCAGGAGACGCCGGCGAAACAGACCTTGCCGGCCCACGATCCGGACTGTTTCCTGTGCCCGGGCAACACCCGGGTCACCGGCGACACGAATCCGAATTACACCGGCACCTACGTGTTTACCAACGACTTTGCGGCCCTGATGACCGACACCCCGGATGCCCCGGAGAGTGACGATCCGCTGATGCGCTGCCAAAGCGCGCGCGGCACCAGTCGGGTGATCTGCTTCTCGCCAGACCACAGCAAAACGCTGCCGGAACTGAGCCTTGAAGCGCTGGAAGGCGTGGTTAAAGCGTGGCAGGAACAGACCGCGGACCTCGGGAAAAGCTACCCGTGGGTGCAGGTCTTTGAAAACAAAGGAGCAGCGATGGGCTGCTCCAACCCACACCCGCATGGTCAGGTATGGGCCAACAGCTTCCTGCCTAATGAAGCGGAACGGGAAGACCGTCTGCAGAAAGCGTATTATGCCAGCCAGGGCCAGCCGATGCTGCTGGACTATGCCCGGCGCGAACTGGCCGACGGCAGCCGCACGGTGGTCGACACCGATCACTGGCTGGCGGTCGTGCCCTACTGGGCCGCGTGGCCGTTCGAAACGCTGCTGCTGCCGAAAGCGCCCGTGCAGCGTATTACCGATTTAACCGACGCCCAGCGCAGCGATCTGGCGCTGGCGTTGAAAAAGCTGACCAGCCGTTACGACAACCTGTTCCAGTGCTCATTCCCCTACTCCATGGGCTGGCACGGCGCGCCGTTTAACGATGAAGACCATAACCACTGGCAGCTTCACGCCCACTTTTATCCGCCGCTGCTGCGCTCCGCGACGGTCCGCAAGTTTATGGTTGGCTACGAAATGCTGGCCGAAACGCAGCGCGATCTCACCGCCGAGCAAGCTGCCGAACGACTGCGCGCCGTCAGCGACGTCCATTTTCGTGAATCCGGAGTGTAATGATGAGTCTGAAAGAGAAAACCCAAACCCTGTTTGCTGAGGCCTTCGGCTACCCGGCCAGCCATGTCATTCAGGCGCCAGGCCGTGTCAACCTGATCGGCGAGCATACCGATTACAACGACGGCTTTGTGCTGCCCTGCGCCATCGACTACCAGACGGTGATCAGCTGTGCGCCGCGCGACGATCGTACCGTGCGGGTGATTGCCGCCGATTACGACAATCAGACCGACGAATTCTCTCTCGACGCGCCGATTCTCAGCCACGACACCCAGCAGTGGTCGAACTATGTCCGCGGCGTGGTGAAGCATCTGCAACAGCGGAACAGCCACTTCGGCGGCGCGGATCTGGTGATCAGCGGCAATGTGCCGCAGGGCGCGGGCTTAAGCTCCTCAGCCTCGCTGGAGGTCGCCGTCGGCACGGTGTTCCAGCAGCTCTACCATCTGCCGCTGGACGGCGCGCAAATCGCCCTCAACGGCCAGGAGGCGGAAAATCAGTTCGTCGGCTGCAACTGCGGGATCATGGATCAGCTGATTTCGGCGCTGGGCAAAAAAGACCATGCGCTGCTGATCGACTGCCGCTCGCTGGGCACCAAAGCCGTCTCGATGCCGAAAGGCGTGGCGGTGGTGATCATCAACAGCAACTTTAAGCGCACCCTCGTCGGCAGCGAGTACAACACCCGTCGTGAACAGTGCGAGACCGGCGCGCGCTTCTTCCAGCAGCCCGCTCTGCGCGATGTCACCCTTGAGCAATTCAACGCTGTCGCCCATGAGCTGGATCCGGTGGTGGCGAAGCGGGTACGTCATGTGCTGACGGAGAATGCCCGCACCGTGGAAGCCGCCAGCGCCCTTGAAAAAGGCGACCTGAAGCGGATGGGCGAGCTGATGGCCGAATCCCACGCCTCGATGCGCGATGATTTCGAGATCACCGTCCCGCAGATCGACACCCTGGTGGAGATCGTCAAGGCGACAATCGGCGATAAGGGCGGCGTGCGCATGACCGGCGGCGGTTTTGGCGGCTGTGTGGTAGCGCTGGTCCCGGAAGATCTGGTCGATACCGTTCAGCAGGCCGTTGCCAACGAGTATGAAGCGAAAACCGGAATTAAAGAGACGTTTTATGTCTGCAAACCGTCACAGGGGGCTGGTCAATGGTAACGCAAACTACCGCGCTGGCGCCGGACGGCCAGCCATGGCAGCAGGTAACCCTGCGCAATAAGGCGGGGATGACCGTCACCGTGGCGGACTGGGGCGCGACGCTGCTCAGCGCCGAGGTGCCGCTGGCCGATGGCAGCGTGCGCCATCCGCTGCTGGGCTGCGCAAAGCTGGAAGACTATGCCCGCCAGGCCGCGTTTCTTGGCGCCTCGGTAGGCCGCTACGCCAACCGTATCGGCAATAGCCGCTTCCCGCTTGACGGCCAGCTCGTCACCGTCACGCCGTCAAACGACGCGGGCCACCAGCTTCACGGCGGCCCGGAAGGGTTTGATAAACGCCGCTGGCGCATCGTCCGCGCTGACGAGCAGGAAGCGCTGTTCGCCCTGACCTCGCCCGATGGCGATCAAGGCTTTCCGGGCACTCTGCAGGCCACCGCGCACTATCGTCTGACCGACGATAACCGCATCGCGATTACCTATCGCGCCACCGTGGACCAACCCTGCCCGGTGAACATGACCAATCACGTCTATTTCAACCTCGACGGTGACCAGGGCGACGTGCGCCAGCACCAGCTGCAGATCCTCGCCCATCGCTATTTGCCGGTGGAAAGCGATGGTATCCCGGGCGGCGGACTCAAAGACGTCGCCGGCACCAGCTTTGATTTCCGCCAGCCGAAAACCATCGCCGCCGACTTCCTCGCGGATGCCGATCAGCAAAAGGTGAAGGGTTATGACCATGCCTTCCTGCTGGACGCCAGAGGCGACGCCAGTCAACCTGCGGCGCAGGTCTGGTCGCAGGACGGCAAGCTGCAGATGACGGTCTATACCTCCGCTCCGGCGCTACAGTTTTATTCCGGCAACTATCTCGGCGGCACCCCGTCGCAGACGACGGAACCCTACGCCGACTGGCAGGGGCTGGCGCTGGAGAGCGAATTCCTGCCGGATTCGCCGAATCATCCAGAATGGCCGCAGCCGGACTGTGTGTTACGTCCAGGCCAGGAGTACGTCAGCCTGACGGAATATCAGTTTATCGCCCGCTAATCGCCAGCGCCCTCCGCCGGGGGGCGCTGAGTTTCGTCCCCGCCCTCCTCTCCGCCGCCTCTTTTTTCAGCAACCTGCTCTATTTTCCGTCATCAAAGGACAAAAAAATAACCTGTGTTTTACAAGCACCTTACACTGAGCCACTATTTTCGCTATGGTTAGGGATAAGCATTGCCGTGAGCCAAATCACGGCAATATAATGAGAATAGTTATCAATCAATAACACATACACCAACATATTCAGCGCACCGTTCGCGGCGCGAGGGATGGCGTGTAGAGAGGAGTAAGAGAATGGCTGTAACTAAGCTGGTACTGGTTCGTCATGGCGAAAGCCAGTGGAACAACGAAAACCGCTTCACCGGTTGGTACGACGTTGATCTGTCCGAGAAAGGCGTTAGCGAAGCGAAAGCAGCAGGTAAACTGCTGAAGGCTGAAGGCTTCAGCTTTGATTTTGCTTATACCTCCGTGCTGAAACGTGCCATCCACACCCTGTGGAACGTGCTGGACGAACTGGATCAGGCCTGGCTGCCGGTTGAGAAATCCTGGAAGCTGAACGAGCGTCATTACGGCGCGCTGCAGGGCCTGAACAAAGCGGAAACTGCTGAGAAATACGGTGACGAGCAGGTTAAACAGTGGCGTCGCGGCTTCGCCGTTACTCCGCCGGAGCTGACCAAAGACGACGAGCGCTACCCGGGCCACGATCCGCGCTATGCAAAACTGACCGACGCGGAACTGCCGACCACTGAAAGCCTGGCGCTGACCATCGACCGCGTCGTGCCTTACTGGAACGAAACCATTCTGCCGCGCCTGAAAAGCGGTGAGCGCGTGATCATCGCCGCTCACGGTAACTCCCTGCGCGCGCTGGTTAAATACCTCGACAACATGGGCGAAGACGAGATCCTCGAACTGAACATCCCGACCGGCGTACCGCTGGTGTATGAGTTCGATGAAAACTTCAAGCCGATCAAACATTACTATCTGGGCAATGCGGAAGAGATCGCGGCGAAAGCGGCTGCCGTCGCCAACCAGGGTAAAGCGAAGTAATTTCCCCCGGTGAAAATAAAAAAGCGTGGAAATCTCCACGCTTTTTTTATGACCTGCGCGAGCGCAACGTAGCTTAGCCGCGGCGGGTTTTCACCGCTTCCGCCAGCTGACGCAGGATCGCTTCGGTATCCTCCCAGCCGATGCAGGCGTCGGTGACGCTCTTGCCGTAGGTCAGCGGTTCACCGCTCTCGAGGCTCTGGTTGCCTTCCACCAGATGGCTTTCAATCATCACGCCCATAATGGCGCGCTCGCCGCCGGCAATCTGCTGGCATACGTCGGCGCCTACTTCCATCTGCTTCTTGAACTGCTTGCTGGAGTTGGCGTGGCTGAAGTCGATCATCACCTGGGCCGGCAGGCCCGCTTTCGCCAGACCGATTTTCACCTCCGCCACGTGCTTCGCGCTGTAGTTCGGCTCTTTGCCGCCGCGCAGAATAATATGGCAGTCGCCGTTGCCGCTGGTATTGACGATAGCGGAGTGGCCCCACTTGGTGACCGACAGGAAACAGTGCGGCGCGCCGGCGGCGTTAATCGCGTCGATAGCCACCTTGATGGTGCCATCGGTACCGTTTTTAAAGCCCACCGGGCAGGAGAGCCCCGAGGCGAGCTCGCGGTGCACCTGGGATTCGGTGGTGCGCGCCCCGATGGCGCCCCAGCTCATCAGATCGGCGACATACTGCGGGGTGATCATATCGAGGAATTCCCCCGCCGCCGGCAGGCCGCTGTCGTTAATATCCAGCAGCAGTTTGCGCGCAATGCGCAACCCGTCGTTGATGCGGAAGCTGTTATCCATATGGGGATCGTTGATAAGCCCTTTCCAGCCGACGGTGGTGCGCGGTTTCTCAAAATAGACGCGCATGACGATCTCGAGCTCGCCCTTCAGCGCCTCGCGCAGGGTCAGCAGACGGGAAGCGTACTCTTTCGCCGCCGCCGGGTCGTGAATAGAACAGGGCCCAATCACCACCAGCAGGCGGTCATCATCACCTTTGAGGATCTGGTGGATCGCTTTGCGAGCATGTGCAACGGTGTTTGCAGCATTTTCGGTAGCAGGGAATTTTTCCAGGAGCGCAACGGGAGGTAATAATTCGTTGATCTCTTTAATGCGTAAATCGTCGTTCTGATAATTCATCTTCTTTCCAGCGTTGCCATACTTATTCAATGAAATGCAATCCCTCCAATCTATCTCTTCGCTGAAATAGTGTAAACGTGATTTTACAGTAGTGATGGAATAATCCTGGAAATAGGCAAAAATACGCCATAAAGTAGCGAAACCAGACTCATGAACTACAATATTTAACTGTTAAAGCTAATTAAGTCTTACGTTTCAGGATTATATAGTGACACTGCGATCGTCTGCGGAGTCTTTAACCATAGCGAGTCAGATCCCTGGCACACTTACCGCTGGAGGCGTAGTTACCGCTTCCCGACCCAACAGGAGTATCCGATGAACATGAAAAAACTGACGACCCTTTTGCTCACCGCCACCTTAGGTCTTGCCAGCGGCGCGGCCCTGGCGGCAGACGCCGGCGCCCAGTCCAACAATGGCCAGGCCAACTCTTCCGCTGATGCCGGTCAGGTGGCGCCGGACGCCCGTGAAAACGTGGCGCCGAATAACGTCGATAATAGCCAAATCAATTCTGGCTCTGGCACTGGCGGCACCATGCTTCATCCTGACGGCTCGACGATGAGCCAGGACAATATGTCGAGCGATGAGGTCCATAAAAACTCGATGTGTAAAGACGGCCGCTGTCCGGACACCGGTAAGAAGCTGGACAACGGCGACAGCATGAACCATGACAACAGCAAAACCGACGGCACCACCCAATAATTGATGCGGTGAGTGCAAACAGAGAAAAGGCGAGCCGGGCTCGCCTTTTCTCTGTTTGTTATCGTTCTCTGTTTATGATGTCATAGCGTGATAATGATAACTATCAAGGGACGACACTATGGCGCACTCGCATTCGCACTCCCCTGCCCAGGCTCCGGATAACGGCAACGCCCGCCGGCTGCTCTGGGCGTTCATCGTCACCGCCGGTTTTATGCTGGTAGAAGCCATCGGCGGCGCGATCTCCGGCTCGTTGGCCCTGCTGGCGGATGCCGGCCATATGCTCACCGACTCCGCCGCCCTGCTGTTTGCGCTGCTGGCGGTTCGCTTCGCCAGCCGTCCCCCGAATGCCCGCCATACCTTTGGCTGGCTGCGTTTGACCACCCTGGCGGCGTTTCTCAATGCCATTGCTCTGGTGGTGATCACCATGCTGATTGTCTGGGAGGCCATTCAGCGCTTCCAGCACCCGCAGCCGGTTGCCGGCGTGACGATGATGGTGATTGCGGTCGCTGGCCTGCTGGCCAACGTGCTGGCTTTCTGGATCCTGCATCGTGGCAGCGAAGAGCGGAACCTCAACGTGCGCGCCGCGGCGCTACACGTGCTCGGCGATCTGCTGGGCTCGGTTGGCGCGATTGTGGCCGCCGTGGTGATCCTCACCACCGGCTGGACGCCTGTCGACCCGATCCTTTCCGTGCTGGTTTCCTGCCTGGTGTTACGTAGCGCCTGGCGTCTGCTGAAGGAGAGTCTGAATGAGCTGCTGGAAGGCGCGCCGCGTTCGCTGGATGTGACGGCCCTGCAGCGGGATATCCGCCGCTCTATCCCGGAGGTGCGCGATGTTCACCACGTCCACGTCTGGCTGGTGGGGGAAAAACCGGTGATGACGCTGCATGTGCAGGTTGTGCCGCCGCACGATCATGATGCGTTACTCAACCGTATCCTGCATTTCCTGGAACATAAATATGAAATTGAGCATGCCACGGTACAGATGGAGTACCAGCCCTGCAGCGGCCCGGAGTGCCATCTCAACACGATGCACGCCGGGCACGATCATCACCACCACCATTAGCCAGAAAACGCGTGAGAACCTCGCTCACGCGCGCTGTTTATCCACATCCGGCTGCCGTTCAGCGCAATGAACGTCAGCAAGAGATATTCCAGCGACATCGCATAGACGCCCTGACGGGCAAAAATCACCACGCTGATGACGTTGACGATGACCCACAGCAGCCAGTTCTCAACGTATTTGCGGGTCATTAAGATCATCGCCACTACCGACAGCACCGTCATACAGGAGTCCCAGAACGGGAAGGCGTCAGGCTGCAGTTCCGGCATAGTGACCTGCAAACCGAGCGCTTGCATCAGGCTGACCGCGATCCGCGTCAGGAAAGCAAAAAACGGATTGATAAACAGGGTCAGCAAGCCGATCGCCACCACGCAGGCCGCCAGCCAGCCCAGGGCTTTACTGCGCGGTAGCCAGCGGATCTGCAGCTCAGCCTCATGGTTGCTGCTTTGCCGCGACCAGGCATACCAGCCGTAAACGTTAGCGGCAAAGAAGAACAGCTGCAGCAACAGGCTGGCGTACAGCTGGATCTGAAAGAAGATGATGGCGAACAGCGTGACGTTGACCAGACCGAAGGCATAGTTACTGATCTTCTCCAGGCTCGCCAGCCAGATGCACAACAGCCCGGCGATGGTCCCCACGGCCTCTATCCAGGAGAGATCGTACCCCCCGGCGCCGATGGGTATATGTACTAAAATATTCTGCGTGCTAAAAAAATCCATTTTATCCTCTCAGCGCCAGATGACGCGGCAATAGGTTATCCCCGTAGTGTAGCCGCAAAATCCAGCATCCGGTTAAGGGGAATTAATGCGCCGGTCCGCAGCGCTTCGTCGACGTGGATTTCATGTACAGCGCCGCCCTGCTCGAGACCCTCGGCAATGGCTTTCAGGCCGTTCATCGCCATCCACGGACAATGCGCGCAGCTGCGGCAGGTCGCCCCTTCACCGGCGGTGGGCGCTTCCAGCAGCGTTTTCTCCGGCACCGCCTGCTGCATTTTATAAAAGATACCGCGATCGGTCGCCACGATCAGCTGGCGCTGGGGCAGGCTTTTCGCCGCCGCGATCAGCTGGCTGGTGGAGCCTACGGCATCGGCCATCTCGACGATCGCCTGCGGCGACTCGGGATGGACCAGCACAGCGGCTTCGGGATGCAGAGCCTTCATCCGCATCAACGCCTGGGTTTTAAACTCGTCGTGCACGATGCACGCCCCCTGCCAGGAGAGCACATCTGCGCCGGTCTGACGCTGAACGTAACGGCCAAGATGGCGGTCCGGCGCCCAGAGGATTTTTTGACCAAGGCTATCCAGGTGGTCAATGAGTTCCACGGCGATGCTGGAGGTCACCACCCAGTCGGCGCGAGCCTTCACCGCGGCAGACGTATTGGCATAGACCACCACGGTGCGGTCAGGATGAGCGTCGCAAAAGGCGTTGAACTCCTCAATCGGACAGCCCAGATCCAGGGAACACTCGGCGTTCAGAGTCGGCATCAGAATGGTCTTTTCCGGGCTGAGGATTTTGGCGGTTTCCCCCATAAAACGCACCCCGGCGACCAGCAGCGTGGAGGCCGAATGGCGGGCGCCAAAGCGCGCCATCTCCAGCGAGTCGGCAATACAGCCGCCGGTCTCTTCAGCCAGCTGCTGAATTTCAGGATCGGTGTAGTAATGCGCCACCATCACGGCATCGCGCTCGCGCAGCAGACGCTTGATTTTTTCGCGGTAAAACTGCTTTTCATCGACGGTCAGCGGCTGCGGTTTCGGTGGGAAGGGATAAATCGCCGTTTCAGGATCAAACATTACGCTCATCATGCAATCTCGTTTTACTGGCTTAACTCTAAGACCGTTAGTATGGCCTGCCCGCGCCATGATACGGTCATGGTGTTTTATATGCTAAACAAGATAGCCGATTACGCGCCAAAAGTCGTGATGAATTTTGTACATCAGCGCCTGTTCCAGGGGACGATGCTGCGTCGCTGTCCGGGCTACCGGTTCGCGCCCTGTGCAGGCGTGGTAAGCGCAGCGCGAGCGTGGGAAAGCGCTGCATACAATATTGTGGAAATTGATGGGCGGGCAGATAGCAAAAAGGCGCCTTTAGGGCGCCTTTTTACATTGGTGGGTCGTGCAGGATG
>NZ_JBEAHS010000010.1:0-42253 GCF_040062505.1 Klebsiella sp. JN_Kp127 | reverse complement strand
ATCCCAGGCTCAGTAAGACAGTAGGCCCGGTAAGGCGCCAGCCGCCACCGGGCAGACAAACGAGAACAACGGTTAAGACGACTTGTAGCCGGCCGCCAGGGCCGGCGGGTGTCAGGCGCTCTGATTGTCCAGCTGAAGCTGCCCCTCGCGCCGCTGCTTCAGCTTCCAGAAGGCCCACAGCGCGATAAACCACAGCGGAGAAGCCAGCAGCGCCAGCAGCGTGTCCGGGTCAAAGATCATGATGAAGATGGCGAACGCGAAGAACAGCAGGCTCACCCAGCTCATCGCCACGCCAAAGGGCATCTTAAAGATCGAACCGGCGTGCAGGTCCGGACGCTGACGGCGATAAACCAGATAGGCCACGAGGATCATCCCCCAGCTGAACACCACCATAATCGCCGCCAGGGTCGAGACGATGGTAAACAGGGTCATCACATTCGGCACCAGGAACAGCAGCAGCGTACCGATCAGCATACAGAAGCAGGAAAACAGCAGGCTGCGCACCGGGATGCGGGTGCTGCGCGACAGAATACGGAACTGCCAGTGCGCATGCTTCTCCACCGACAGGCCGTACAGCATGCGGGTGCTGGAGAAGACCCCGCTGTTGGCCGAGGACATCGCCGAGGTCAGCGCCACGAAGTTAATCACCGCCGCCGCCGCGGGCAGCCCGGCTTTGGCAAACAGCGTCACGAAGGGGCTGGTCTCCGCCGACACTCCCGGCCAGGAGGCGACAGCGATGATCACCACCATCGACAGCAGATAGAAGATGATAATCCGCAGCGGCAGGGCATTGATCGCCTTGGGCAAAATGCGCTGTGGATCGCGGGTCTCCGCCGTCATCGTCCCCAGCAGTTCAATGCCGGTAAAGGAGAAGATCGCTATCTGGAAGCCGGCGAAAAAGCCGGTGATACCGTGAGGCATAAAGGCCGTCGGGTCGGTGAGATGGCTCAGAGAAGCCGTCACGCCGTCCGGAGAGGTCCAGCCGGTGGCAATCATCCAGCCGCCGGTGGCGATCAGGGCGATAATGGTGATCACCTTGATCAGGGCGAACCAGAACTCCGCCTCGCCAAACATTTTCACCGACAGCAGGTTGAGCAGAAACAGGATAGCCAGCATGCTGAGGGCCGGCATCCACGCTGACAGCTCGGGGAACCAGTACTGCATATAGCTCCCGCACACCACCACGTCGGCGATACAGGTCACCACCCAGCTCAGCCAGTAGGTCCAGCCGAGATAAAAGCTGGCCTGCGGTCCGAGATACTCGCCGACAAAGTCGGCAAACGAGCGGTAGTCATGGCGGGTGAGCAGCAGCTCCCCCATCGCCCGCATCACCATATAGGTAAAGAACCCGACCAGCACATAGATAACCAGAATCGAGGTGCCGGCGACGGCGATGTTGCGCCCTGCCCCCATAAACAGCCCGGTGCCGATGGCGCCGCCGAGGGCGATCATCTGGATATGGCGGGCGCCAAGCCCGCGCTTAAGCTGTGACGCGCCTTCACCTCCGGCGGCAGATGGCGCCTGATGTTGATGTTCAGTCATGGTGTTTCCTCAGGCTGGTTGCGGGAGGCGAAGCGCCGCGGCGCGGAGCAGCAGCCCGGCGCGCTGGCCGGTGGCGACCCCGGCATTGGGAAAGAGGATATAGGGGGCCCGGGCCTGCACCACCCACCGTTTCTCTGCCTGGCGGGCGATCTCATACCCTGCCGGGAGCGCGGTGAAGTTCTCGACGTTGGCCGCCAGATTGAGCGTAAATTCCCCTTCGCGCTTGATGATGCTCTCCTCGACCAGGAAGTAATCCACCGGCGCTTTGTCGCGCGTGGGCAGCGGCGCGTCAGAAATCCAGGCCCGGATCGCCGCGTCGGCGGCGGCGAACAGGCTGAGATCGTTGGCGCCGAACAGCATCACTTTTCCCAGCTCAAGGGTGGCGCTTTGCGCGGCGAATTTTTCGCAGGTGAAATGAGTGAAGGTGCCGCCCGCTTCGGTATGGCGCACGATGGCGTCCATCCCGCTGGCCTGCAGCAGCTGGTAGAAGCCGGGCGAAAAATCCTCCGCGTGGGCCGGGAGCAGCGCAAACTGGCGATACAGCGACCCGCGAATGGCGGTATGCATATCGAGATGACTGCGGCTGACCGGCCCCGCCGCATCGGCGGCGCGATAGAAGGCCTGCACCGCCTGCTCGAGGGCAAAAGCCCGCCGCGACTCATTGCCCGGGGAGACCGCCAGATGGCGGCCGCCGAACAGGCGATTGAGGTCGTTGTGCAGATAGCGACGCGCGGCGCGGATCGCCGGCAGGTTACCAAAGACGATCAGCAGCGCCTGGGTGAGCGGCTGCCGCCCCTGGCTCAGATCGTGGGTCAGCTGCAGCAGCAGCTCGGTCGGCGCGGTCTCATTGCCATGGACGCCAGCGGAGAGGATCGTCGCCTGACGCCACGGCGTGGACGGCAACAGCTGCAGGATGCCCTCGCCCAGCCAGCGGGCCTCGATGTCCGCCGGAAAGGTCCACTCCTGCAGGCGGCAGTGCAGTAAATCGTTAACCAGATGCTCCATCTGCCGCTCCTTAACGCTGAAAATCATAGACAGGGCCCAGACGCAGGATCTGCGTCAGCTCATCCAGCGCCTGATAAACCTCGCGCAGCAGCTGCGGGTCCGCCAGATCGCGGGCGTGCAGCCGGTCACGGTAGTGTTTTTCCACCCACGCCTTCAGCTGCTGGTAACGCTCGTCGTTCATCAGGCTGTGGGCGTTGACCGCGTCGCGCTCCGCCTCGTTGAGCACCACCCGCAGCCGCAGGCAGGCCGGGCCGCCGCCGTTGCGCATACTTTCCCGCAGGTCAAAAACCGCCACTTCATCGATCGGCGAGGCGCTGTCGGCCGCCAGGTCGCCCAGGTAGCGCCAGACGTTTTCCCGCTGCCGGCACTCCTCTGGCACCACGATCAGCATCTTGCCGTCGGGTTTGCTCAGCAGTTGGCTGTTGAACAGATAGGAGGCCACAGCGTCATCAAGCGACACCCGCTCGTCCGGCACTTCCACGCTGGTAAACGGGATATCGAGACGGTCGCTTTTTGCCCGCAGCGTCGCCAATACTGTCGACTGATCGACAAACGCCTGCTGATGGTGGAACAGCACATGGCGATTGCTGACCGCGATAACGTCGTTATGAAACACGCCGCGATCGATAGCCTGCGGCGCCTGCTGGGCAAACACCGTATAGCGCGGATCCAGCTGGTGCAGACGGGCCACCGCTTCGCTGGCCTCCAGGGTCTGCCGCGCCGGATACTTCACCGGGGCGATGCCGCCGCTGGCGCGTCGACCGTAGACAAACAGCTGCACGCCCTGACGATCGTACTCCCGGCAGAAGCGGTTATGGTTGGCCGCCCCTTCGTCGCCGAGGTCGCCATGCTGCGGCAGCGCCGCGTGGTGGGCGAAGAAGCGCGGATCGGCGAAGGTGGCGCGCAGGATCGCCGAGGTGGTGGGCGCCTCCTGCATGCGGTGCAGCTTATTGTTCAGGTTGGCGACAGTGAAATGGACTTTGCCATCGGCGCTGTCCGCCGACGGCGAAACGGTCGCCGCGTTGGCGGTCCACATCGACGAGGCGGAGCTGAAGGCGGAGAGCAGCTGCGGCGCCGCCTGGGCCGCCTGGCGGATGACCTGCTCATCGCTGCCCTCGAATCCCAGGTCGCGCAGCAGGCGCAGGTTCGGCCGCGGCTGCGGCGGCAGGATCCCCTGCACGAATCCGCGATCGGCCAGGGCTTTCATTTTATACAGCCCCTGCAGCGCGGCCTTTTTCGGGTTAGAGAGACCATCGCGGTTATTTTGCGAGGCTTCATTGCCGACGGAGAGTCCGGCGTAGTGGTGCGTCGGGCCGACCAGGCCATCAAAGTTAGCTTCAAAACCAGACATATGTCCTCACAGGATCCGTTATCAGAATGGCAGGCCCGGCGATACGTTCGCCGGAAGCGTCAGCGTGTCGCTGACCAGAGAGGCCATCGGCCAGGCACAGTAATCGGCGGCGTACCACGCTGCCGCCCGGTGGTTGCCGGAGGCGCCCACCCCGCCAAACGGCGCTTTACTGGAAGCGCCGGTCAGCGGCTTGTTCCAGTTGACGATCCCGGCTCGCGCCTCGTCCGCCAGCTGGTCAAACTGCGCCGCATCGCGGGAGATCAGCCCCACGGCCAGGCCATAGCGGGTCTGGTTGGCGAGGCGAATCGCCTCCGGGAAGTCGTCGTAACGGATAACCGTCAGCAGCGGACCGAAGTACTCTTCATCCGGCACCTCGATACCGGTGACATCGACGATCCCCGGGGTCAGCATCGTGGAGTGCGGGTCAGGCTGGCGCATACGCAGCAGCACCTTGCCGCCGAGCGCCTCCAGTTTCTGCTGCGCCGCCAGCATGTTCTGCGCCGCCTCAAGGGAAATCACCCCGCCCATAAACGGCGCCGGCTGGTCATCCCATTTCCCGGCGCGGATCTGCGCGCTGGCCTCCACCAGTCGCCGCAGCAGCGCATCCCCCTGCTCGCCGCGCTGAACGATCAGCCGGCGCGCGCAGGTGCAGCGCTGTCCGGCGGAGATAAACGCCGACTGGATAATCACATGCAGCGCCGCATCGACATCGGCCACGTCGGCCACGATCAGCGCGTTGTTGCCGCCCATCTCGAGGGCCAGCATCTTCTCCGGCTGACCGCCGAAGTAGCGATGGAAGTGGAAACCCGCCGCCGCGCTGCCGGTGAACAGCACGCCGTCGATATCGCGGTTTTCCAGCAGCGCCTGGCCGGTGGCTTTCCCGCCCTGCAGCAGGTTAATCACCCCGTCGGGGACGCCCGCCTGCTGCCACAGCTGGACCGTCAGTTCCGCAGTGGCCGGCGTCAGCTCGCTGGGTTTAAACACCACGGTGTTACCGGCGATCAGCGCCGGAATGATATGCCCGTTGGGCAGATGGCCCGGGAAGTTGTAGGGACCGAAGACCGCCATCACGCCGTGCGGCTTGTGGCGCAGCTGCGCTTTACCGTCCGGCAGGGTCGACTCGTGAAAGCCTGTCCGCTGGTGATAGGCCTCGACGGAGATGGCGGCTTTGCCGATCATCGCCTGCACTTCGGTGCGGGTCTCCCACAGCGGCTTGCTGGTCTCCCGGGAAATCAGGGTCGCCAGCGCCTCTTTGTGCGTCTCCAGCAGCGCGGCGAAACGCTGGACGACGTCAATTCGCTCGGCCAGCGGGCGGTGCGACCAGGGATAAAACGCCGCGCGCGCCGCGGCGCAGGCCGCCTGGACGTCGTCAGCCCCCGCGCTGGCCGCCTGCCACAGCAGAGATTGATCCTCCGGGGCCAGTTTACTCATCGTAGCGCCGCTGCCCGGCTGCCACTGCCCGGCTATGAACTGTGCTTTTACCGCCATGATCTGTTTTCCTCTGGGTTCAGGGTTACCGTGTAAACGCGGTCGGTTTCAGTGACCTGCAGCGCATCCAGCGCGGCGGCGTCCAGTGAGACCTGCTCTTCGTGGGCCACCAGCAGCGCCCGAAAATTGTCGAACTGACCGTTGGCGACCAGCGTAGGCGCCGACAGCGTGCCCGTCAGCTGCTGAGCCGGCAGGCACTGGCAGTCGCGCACGGCGCGGATCTGATCGGTCTCCGCCTCCAGCACCGGACCGGCATCGAAAATATCCACCGAGCCGCGCCAGCTGAACCCCTCTTTCTCGAGGATCGCCCGCGCCGGGGCGGTGTTGGGATGCACCTGACCGATGACCTGACGGGCATTCTCCGGCAGCAGCGAGATATAGATCGGGTACGCCGGCATCAGCTCGGCAATAAAGGTTTTCATGCCGGTGCCGGTCAGCCGGTCGGCATCGGCGAACGGGATCTCGAAGAAGTGATGGCCCAGCGCATCCCAGAACGGCGACTGCCCTTGCTCATCGCTGCAGCCGCGCAGTTCGGCAAACAGGTGCGGCGAAAACCACTCGCGGAAGGCGGCGATAAACAAAAACCGCGCCTTGGAGAGCAGCAGACCGTTGCGGTTGCGCTGATACCCGGGGTCGAGAAACAGCGTACACAGCTCGCTGTGACCGGTGTGGTCATAGCTCAGATTGAGCAGCTCCTGAGGCTTATAGACTCCCAGCGCTTTCGAGGCGCGAACCGTTTTCTGAATGCGAAAATTGTAAAAGGGCTCGTCCAGGCCCACCGCCACCTCAATGGCGCTGACCCCCACTACCCGCTCCAGCGCGGTGTCTTCCAGCACAAACAGAAAGCCTTGCTGGCCGCGCGGCAGCGCGCCGGCGAAGGTGTCAATGCTGCGGCGTATCCGGGCGGCCAGGCGCCCAGCATCATGGGGTAAAGAGGTCATGCCGACCCCCGCCCGCGCGGCAAGGCGGACGATGTCGTCAAGATCGTTTTCCCTTACGGGACGAAATAGCATCACAGGCCGTCCTCCCGGTTAGCGGGTTAAGCGGGCAACGGCGCGATCAAGGCGCACGAAGGCTTGCTCAATATCCGCCAGCGGGATATTGAGCGCCGGCGCGAAGCGCAGCACGTCCGGACCGGCAATCAGGGCGATCACCCCCTCTTCCGCCGCCAGGTTGGTCAGGGTTTTGGCCTTCCCGCGCAGCGGTCCGGCCAGCTCGGCGCCGATCAGCAGACCGGCGCCGCGCACGGCGCTGAACGCATCGTAGCGGGCAGAGAGGGCATTCAGCTGGTCGACGATCAGCGCATGGCGCTCGCCGACGCCCGCCAGCAGCGGCGCATCCAGATGGTCCAGCACGGCGTTGGCGACGGTCGCCGCCAGCGGGTTACCGCCGAAGGTGGTGCCATGGGTGCCTGGCTGGAAGACCTGCGCCCAGGCCTCTTTCGCCAGCATCGCGCCGATCGGGAAGCCGCCCCCCAGCCCTTTGGCGCTGGTGAGGATGTCCGGGACGACGTTGTAATGCTGGTAGGCGTAGAGATGGCCGGTACGCCCGGCGCCGGTCTGCACCTCATCGAATATCAGGGTGGCGTGATGGCGATCGCATAGGGCGCGCAGCGCCTGGAGGAACGCCGGGTCCGCCGGGATCACCCCGCCTTCGCCGATAATCGGCTCGACGATCACCGCGCAGGTACGTGAGGAGATCGCCGCGGTGACCGCCTCGATATCGTTATAGGGCAGATGGGTAATGCCCTGCGGCAGCGGCGCATAATCGCTGGAATATTTCGGCTGGCCGCCGACGGAGACGGTGAACAGCGTGCGGCCATGGAAGGCGTGGTTGAAGGCGATGATTTCGCTTTTTTCACCGCCGAACTTATCGTGGGCATATTTCCGCGCCAGCTTAAGGGCCGCCTCGTTCGCTTCAGCGCCGGAGTTGCAGAAGAACACCTTGTCGGCAAAGGTGGACTGCACCAGGGTTTTCGCCAGCTGCAGCACCGGTTCGTTGGTATAGCCATTGCCGATATGCCACAGTTTCGCCAGCTGCCCCTGCAGGGCCTCAGCCAGCGCCGGGTGGGCATGGCCGAGGGCGTTCACTGCGATGCCGCCGGCCATATCGATATACTCTTTCCCCTGCTGGTCCCAGACGCGGGAGCCCGCCGCCCTCACCGGAATAAACGGCGCGGGGGCAAAACAGGGAACCAGGTAAGCGTCAAAATCTTCGCGAGTCATACTGCCTGACATCATTCATCTCCGGAACGTAAGACGACGGAAAACGCTCCCGCCGCGTTGGACAATCGACATTAACCCTGACCCTCGGCTTATTTTGGGCACGAGCGCGCCCGCTGCGATGGTAAAAATATTCACCACAGAAAACTTAAGCCCTATTCTTTTTACGGGTATTTGTTAATTCATGGTTAACGCCATGTTGTTGTGTGGGCTAATGCTGGCCTGTGAACAATAAGATTGTCAATATGGGGAAACGCAATTTATTCACTTTTTGAAGATCATCAAGATAATGAAAAACATAGAAAAAATATTTTCTTATGCACTTAAGTGAATAAAAAGTGAATTAAAATGCACAGCTTGCGGGTGGTTCTCGTGCGTAGTTATTCACTTAAAAAATAAAATTTCTAACAAAAATTTAAAAATCGGAATTGCCGTCAAATACCGCTTTATAAAATTGGTGATACCATTCATTGCACAGAGTTTACTGCTGTAGCTATTCCACGGTTTTACACGACATAAATAACACTGAGAAACAGGACTCTTATGGAAAAGTTATCTTACGCATCTGAAAGTAGTACATCTCCATGGACCACCTACCTGCGCCAGATCGACCGTGTCGCGCCTTATCTCGGCGATCTTGCCTACTGGGTGGAAACCCTGCGCCATCCGAAGCGTGCGCTGATCGTCGACATCCCTGTGCAGATGGACGACGGCACCATTCGCCACTTCGAGGGCTATCGCGTTCAGCACAATCTTTCGCGTGGGCCGGGTAAAGGTGGTGTTCGCTACCATCCGGATGTTGATCTTAACGAAGTCATGGCACTTTCTGCCTGGATGACCATTAAGTGCGCCGCGGTCAATATTCCTTACGGCGGGGCCAAAGGCGGCATCCGTGTCGACCCCTTCTCGCTGTCGGAAGGTGAACTGGAACGCCTGACTCGCCGCTATACCAGCGAAATCGGCATTATCATCGGGCCGCAGAAAGATATTCCGGCGCCGGACGTTGGCACCAACGGCAAAGTGATGGCGTGGATGATGGACACCTACTCCATGAACCATGGCACCACCATCACCGGCGTGGTCACCGGCAAGCCGATCCACCTCGGCGGCTCCCTCGGTCGTGAAAAAGCCACCGGACGCGGCGTGTTCGTCACCGGCCGGGAAGTGGCCCGTCGCGCCGGCATCGAAATTGAAGGCGCTAAAGTGGCGCTGCAGGGCTTTGGTAACGTCGGTAGCGAAGCGGCGCGCCTGTTCGCCGGCGTCGGCGCCCGCGTAGTGGTCATTCAGGATCACACCGCCACCCTGTACAACGAAGGCGGGATTGATATGGCCGCCCTCACCGCCTGGCAGGCGGAGAAAAAGCAGATCGCCGGTTTCCCGGGCGCCCAGGAGATCGATAAAGAGGCATTCTGGACCACCCCGATGGACATCCTGATCCCGGCGGCGCTGGAAGGGCAAATCACCCGCGAGCGCGCTGAGAAACTGAGCTGCAAACTGGTGCTGGAAGGGGCTAACGGCCCAACCTATCCGGAAGCGGACGATGTGCTGGCCGAGCGCGGGGTGATCGTGGTGCCGGACGTTATCTGCAACGCCGGCGGGGTGACCGTCAGCTACTTTGAGTGGGTGCAGGACATGGCCAGCTTCTTCTGGAGCGAAGAGGAGATCAACGCCAAGATGGACCGCATCATGACCGATGCCATTATTCACGTCTGCGATAAAGCGGCCGAGAAAGAATGTACCCTGCGTACCGCCGCCTATATCGTGGCCTGCGAGCGCATCCTGATGGCGCGTAAAGACCGCGGCATCTACCCGGGCTGATCCCCGTCAGGGAGTGAATCAGGGGTGGCATTGCGCCGCCCCTTTTTTTTGCCGTCGCGCCGTCAGCCGCCGGTGGACCACAGCACTGGCCATCCCCGACGCTGCGCCTCCGCCAGCAGCCCCGGAGAGGGATTCACCGCACAGGGGTGGCCGACCGCGGCGAGCAGCGGCAGATCCGAGATATGATCGCCGAAGGCGTAGCATGCCGCCAGCGGCTGGCCCTGTTCCTGCGCATAGCATTGGGCATGCGCCGCCTTGTGTTCGCCGATGGCGGTCCGCCAGAGTTCGCCGGTATAGCGGTCATCCACCACGACCGGCTCTGAGCACAGGGCATGCTCCACCCCCAGCGCCGCCATCGCCGGCCAGAGAATGTCGGTCATCGACCCGGAGACAAACACCACGTCATCCCCCCGCGCCTGGTGCTGCCTGAGGCGCGCCGCCACCTCGCGGTGAAAACCATATCCGCCTTCGCGATACAGGCTCTCGGCGACCGCCCGCACCCGGGGGCGCGACTCGTGGCGAAACAGCGAGTAATAGTAGCGGTTGATCGCCTCCCGCGGCTGACCCGCTTCGCTGAGCGCCTGCAGCTGCCGGACAATCGCCGCGGCCGTCAAACCGCACTGCAGCGGATATTCCGCGGCATAGCGGTGCAGAAACAGGAACATACTTTTGCCGGTAATCAGCGTTTCATCCACATCAAAAAAGGCGATGCTCATCCCCGTCCCCCTGCTCAATACTGACCAGATAATGTTGATGGCACTGCGCCGCCTGCTCGCACTCTTTGCGAGTGATGTAGTTAAGGTCATAGACGCTGAAGCTAAAGCCAACTTCCGCTTTGCGGGTGCCGGTCTGGTCAAACCCCACCGAGCATTCACAGGTGAAGCGTCCATGGGCTGAACTTTTGCGCGACACCACGTTGAGGACAATGGTCACCGGCAGCGGAAAAACAAAGCAGGAAAAGGCCACCTGCAGCGAGCTCAGGGTAAAGTACTTCTCCGCCATCGCCACGCCGGCCTCCGCCAGCAGGAATTTTTCCGTGGTGGCGATGATGGTCTGCCGCGCCGCCTCGATCAGCACCATCCCCTGAATATGTTGCCCGGTCTGGTGGTCGCAGAGCAGCTCAGAGGCATCCTGCAGGATCAGGCGCGCGCAATAGCTATCCTCATCGCGTTTTTCCGGCGAGGTGATGAGGATATTCGCTTTTTTACGTTTATGTACCAGCCGCTGATGATCGCGATTGTTTTGATAATAGAGATCCTGCAGATTGACGATCTGGCGCATTGTGTCCGGATAGTGCTGACGAATAATGCAGATGGTGCGGGAGATGTCGTCGAGCTGTACCCCCTGACCGATAACGATTTTATCGACCCCGGCCAGCTCGCCGCTCCAGACAAACCGTTCAAACTCATTCACCGTCAGCACATTCTCATGCCGCCGGGCAAAATCGGTAAATTTCTCACCCACCACAATTAATTTTTCCATGGCGCTTGTCTCCTCAGATCGTTTTCACCAGTAACGCAATCCCCATCCCGCCGCCGATGCACAGCGACGCCAGGCCGGTCGGTTGATTCTCCCGGCGCAGCGCGTGCACCAGGCTGACCACAATCCGCGTCCCGGAACTGCCCAGCGGATGGCCGAGGGCGATCGCGCCGCCGTGGACGTTCAGCCGGGAAGCAATCTCCTCCTCCGTCATCTGATGCGCTCTGGCCAGTCCCTTGACCACCCCCAGCACCTGCGCGGCAAAGGCTTCGTTGATCTCCAGCCGGGCCATATCGCTGAGCTGAAAACGCCCGCGGCGCAGGGCGCACGCTATCGCCGGCAGCGGGCCAAGCCCCATCATGGACGGGTCAACGCCGCCCTCGCCAAAGGAGACAATCTCCGCCAGCGGCTGTAGGCCATAGCGGGCAACGGCGCGCGCCGACGCGAGGATCACCGACGCGGCGCCATCGTTCAGCCCGGAGGCATTGCCCGCCGTGACGCTGCCGTCAGCGCGAAAGGCCGGTTTCAACGCCGCCAGCTGCTCGGCGCTAAGATCATGGCGGATCGGCTCATCCTCGCGGACCGTGCTGACGCCCCGCTTCGCGCTGACCGTCACCGGCACCATCTCATCGGCAAAATAGCCGGCGCGGCTGGCGGCGGAGGCTTTGTGATGGCTCTCCAGGGCATACTGGTCCTGCGCCGCGCGCGAGATCTGCTCCTGCGCGGCGATGGCCTCCGCCGTTTCCCCCATCGGGATCTGCAGCAGCGGATCGGTTAATCCGTCGCGCTGGATCACATCCTCACTGCTGAACGCGCCGAATTTCATCCCGCCCCTTATCTCTCCCCGCAGCAAAAACGGCGCCTGACTCATATTTTCCATTCCGCCGGCGACCACCAGGTCGGCATAACCGCTCTGGATATGGATCGCCCCTTCGGTCAGGCTTTTCATGCCGCTACCGCAGATCATATTCAGGGTGTAAGCCGGCTTTTGCACCGGGATCCCCGCCCGCAGCGCAACCTGACGCGCCGGTCCCATCCCCTGCCCGGCGGCAAGGACGCAGCCGCAGATCACCTCATCGATCCACGCCGGGTCAATGCCGGCCTGCTGCAGGTTGTGCCTGACGGTGAGCGCGGCCAGCTCCACCGCGGAGACCGTTTTCAGGGCGCCAAGAAAGCGCCCCACCGGCGTACGGCAGGCCGCGACGATATAGACTTTGTTCATGATTATTCCATTACGTAGAGCGAGGAAAGATACTGCCGTGTCCCGGCTTCGCTGCCGGTAAAGCCCACATAGCCATCGGGATTGACCACCGCATAGTCATCGGGGCCGATCTGTAGCGCTTCGAGAAACGCCTCGTCCGCCGGTTCGAGGGGGCAGAATATAAACCAGCCGGCCTGCTTCAGGCGGGACATAGGAGGACAAGCGGCGCGGGCGGAAAAGATCACCACCTTACCGCTGGCGAAGACGTCATAGCTGTTGCGAAACATCGCCTGCGGCGAGGCAAAAACGTACCAGGGAACATGGTGCCCTGCCAGGCCGTCCGGGTGCTGCGCCTGCGTCGCGGTGAAACCGGCGTACTGCAGCGGCAGCTGGTGACGATAGTAGTGACGGTTGCAAAACTCCGGAAAGTAGACCCCGTCGATATGATTTCTCGGCACCAGACCGGCAATCAGGCCGGTATCGCGATCGGTGGAGCGCAGCACACCGCTCACCGCCGCAAAGCGCTCGGCGCGATAGGACGCTGGCAGTCGGTCAGTAGCCACCCCGTGCAGATAGAAAGCCAGCTTCCAGGCGAGGTTCACCGCATCCTGGACGCCGGTGTTCATCCCCTGCCCGCCAATGGGACTGAACAGGTGGAAGGCATCTCCCGCCAGCATAATATGATGCTGCAGATTGTCATCGGCGATGCGGTTATAGAAATTGGCGCTGGAAGACCAGGTGAGCGTCTGCGCCGGCGGCACCTGAGGGCAGTAGCGCGCCAGCGCGGCGTTGATCTCCTGCAGGTCCGGCACCGGACGCGGCGTCGGCAGGCGCCCGGCTTTTTTAATCACGATCCTGACCTGATTGTCCGGCATGGGCAGGAAAATCAAAAAGCCCTGCTCATCAATATGGTAGGAGGTTCCCGGGAGCGCCGCCGCGCGGTCGAATTGCACGTCCGCCATCACAAAATGCAGCGGATAGTCATGACCGCTAAAGCCGATCCCGGCCAGCTCGCGGACGGTGCTGGCCGCGCCGTCGGCGCCGATAATATAGTCATAAGCGGCGGAACAGGCCCGGCGGGCATCGTCGAGCAGGGAGACGTGATAGCGTTCCCCCTCCCGGCGCCAGGAGACCAGCTGGTGCCCACGTTTGACCTCCCGCCCGGCGTCGGCCAACGCCGTTTCGAGGATCTTCTCCGTCCGCGGCTGCGGGATACTGACATGGAAGGGGTAACAGGTGGCGAGTCGGCGGTTATCGATATGCAGAAATTTGCGGTTTTTATAGTAAGCGTAGACTGACTGAACCTGCTTTCCCTGGGCGATCAGTTCCCCGGCAAGGCCTAAGCCGTGGAAGGCTTTAATGGTCGCCGGACTGACGCTCAGCGCTTTGGACCAGGTGGTGCTGTGGATATTTTTATCAATGATATCAAAATCAATTCCATACTTATTCAAATAGCAGCCAATGATTAACCCTACCGGGCCGGCGCCAACAATGAGTACTTTTTTCACGATCGAGCCTCTCTGTATGCCCCGTGCGGGGCATACGCGTGTTGCCTGGGTATAGGGTGATTAGGGATAGATATCATCGGCCAGACGACGATCGCCGGCGACATTGCAGATATGCCAGTAGGGGTATGGTTTCTCTTTCTCGCTCACGCTGTTGAGGATCGCCGTCTCCTCGTCGCTCAGCGTCCAGTTCAGCGCCGCCAGGTTATCCTCCAGCTGGGCCAGTTTGGTCGCGCCGATCACCAGCGAAGCGATCCCCGGACGGGTACGCAGCCAGTTGAGCGCCACCTGCGCGACGCTGGCGTTGCGCTGGCGGGCAATCTCCTGCATCACCTCCAGGGTCTGCCAGGCCTGCTCGCGGTTGGCGATCGGCGCGGATTCGAACGGCGTGGCGTTCGCCAGGCGACTGCCCTCGGGAAACGCCTGATTGCGTGGGTATTTGCCGGTGAGAAAGCCCCCGGCCAGCGGGCTCCAGACGGTGATGCCGACGTTCTGATCGACGCTGAGCGGGATAATCTCATGCTCCAGTTCACGCGCGGCGATATTGTAATAGCCCTGATAGACGCAGAATTTCTCCAGCCCAAGGCGCTCCGAGATCCCCAGCGCCTTCGCCAGCTGCCAGGCCGCGTAGTTGGAGACCCCGATATAGCGAATTTTCCCGGCGCGGATCAGCGTATCCAGCGTGCGCAGGGTATCCTCCAGCGCGGTGCGCGGATCGAACCCGTGAAGGTGATAGATATCGATATAATCGGTCTTCAGCCGCTGCAGGCTGGCCTCGACGGCATTGATGATATGGTAGCGCGACGCCCCCAGCGCGTTCGGGTTGGGGTCGGTTTGCCAGCGTCCTTTGGTGCCGATAATCACCTGCTGGCGTTTTCCCTTCAGCGCGTTGCCGAGCAGCTCTTCGCCCTGGCCGTTCTTATAACAGTCCGCGGTATCAAAAAAGTTAATCCCGGCGTCCAGCGCTTTGTACACCAGATCGTAGGCCGTCTGCTCAGGCACCACGCCGAATTCCGACCAGTTGCGCCCCGGCGCGCCGAGAAAGGCCCCTTTCTCGCCAAACGTCATGGCGCCAAAACAGAGCTCCGAAACCGACAGCCCGGTGGAACCTAAATATCGATACTTCATGCTTGACTTCCTTTTAAAGGTGACAACGTCACACTAGCGATAACCCATCCGCTGGCGGTCAGGCAAGCACCGGCCAGGGGAATGTGCGAGAGAGAAACGCCGGAGGCGAGCAGCAGCCCGCCAAACCAGGCGCCGCCGGCATTGCCGAGGTTAAAGGCGGCGATATTGCACGAAGAGACCATGCTTTTGCCGCTCTCACTGCTGTCCAGGGCCTGCATCTGCAGCGGCGGAATGGTGGAGAACATCGCCGCCCCCAGCAGAAACACCGCCGCGCAGGCGCCGGGCAGCGTCTGAATCGCCCACGGAAAAAGACACAGGACGACGCTCAGCAAGGCGAGAGTTAGCAGCAGCGCCCGGCGGACGCCGCCGTCGGTCAGTCGGCCGCCAAGATGATTCCCGGCGACCATCCCGACGCCGAACAGCATCAGCACCGGCGGAATAAGGTGGTCGCTCATCCCGGTGACGGTTTTCAGCATCGGCGCGATGTAGGTGAAGGCGGCGAAGACGCCGGAGAACCCGAGGGCGGTGATCAGCAGGCTGCGCAGCACCGCGGGATGACGGAGCACCTTCAGCTCATCGCGGATCCGGCTCTGGGCCGACGGCTGCGCCTGACGGCCAGGCACCAGGGCGATCACCGCCAGGGCGGAGAGAATGCCGATCAGCGTGACCATATAGAAGGTATAGCGCCAGCCAAGGTACTGCCCCACCCAGGCGCCGAGCGGCACGCCCAGAATATTGGCCAGGGTGGCGCCGAGAAACACGGCGGAGACCGCCGAAGCCCGTTTATCCACCGGCGCCAGCTCCGCGGCATAGACCGAGCTTATTCCGAAGAACGAGGCGTGAGCGAACGCAGTTATTACCCGGGCAATAATTAGCATGGTCATATTACCGGCGATCGCACAGCCTAAATTTCCAATGGAAAATAAGATCATTAAAAATAACAGCGCCGGTTTTTTGCGATAACGGCTTAATAGCGGCGTAAGCAGCGGCGCGCCAATCACCACCCCACAGGCATAAGCGGTAATAGACCAGGCGGCGAGCGTAATGGATATATGAAAGTCATGGGCCACATCGAGTAATAAACCCATAATCACAAATTCGGTGGTGCCAATACCAAATGAACCCACGGAAAGCGCATACACCGCCGCAGGCAATCCCGCCGGACGGGAAACAGCAATAGTCATAAGTTACCTTATCTCCCGCCAGACCGGCGGGAGGAGCGTATTCAGGAGATTATTTATCGATTAAATTAAAGTCGCCCTGGTTATAGCGTAATCCGGCGACGTTTTCGGGAGCGAAAATATGATCGATGGCGAGAATATCCTCAGGGGAGAGCATAATATCGGCTGCAGCGGCATTATCGCGCAGATGGTTCATTTTTCGCGCCCCGGGGATCGGCACGATATCTTCCCCTTTGCTCATCACCCAGGCGAGGGCCATCTGCGCCAGGGTGGCCTCGTAGCGGCTGGCGACCTGCTGCAGACGGTCGAGCAGTTGCTGGTTTTTGCGCATGGTTTCGGCCTGGAAGCGCGGCAGATTGCGACGAAAATCATCGGCCGCGAAGACGCCGGGGTCGGTGATCTGGCCCGTCAGGAAGCCGCGGCCCAGCGGACTGTAAGGGACAAAGCCCACGCCCAGCTCGCGGCAGGCCTTGAGGATGCCGCCCTCCGGCTCACGGGTCCATAGCGAGTATTCCGTCTGCACCGCGGCGATCGGATGCACCTTGCAGGCCCGGCGCAGCGTCTGGGCTGACACTTCCGACAGCCCGATATGGCGAATTTTACCCTCTTTGACCAGGTCGGCCATGGTGCCCACCACCTCTTCCACCGGCACCGCGGGATCGACGCGGTGCTGATAGAGCAGATCGATGGTCTCGATATTCAGCCGCTTCAGCGACCCTTCCACCGCCTCGCGAATATGTTCCGGACGGCTGTCGACGCCGGCCATCCGCTCCAGCCCCTGGCCGGTCGGCAGAATACGAAAGCCAAATTTGGTGGCAATCTGCACCTTATCGCGGATGCCTTTAATCGCTTTCCCAACAAGGACTTCATTGTCAAAAGGCCCATACACTTCGGCGGAATCCAGGAAGGTCACCCCCATGTCCACTGCGGCATGGATGGTATTAATCGCCTGCGACTCCTCAGCGCCGCCATAGGCGAAACTCATTCCCATACACCCGAGACCCAATGCGGAAACCTGGAACTTCTCTTTTCCGAGATAACGTGTTTTCACCTTATTTTCCTTACGTGCTGAATGTTATTAAATATATACTTCCCTTTTACATTGATAACAATTAATCTATTCCGAACGCGGTGTTAGCTGGAAATTAACAATGAAAACGTTGCCTGATTTGCAACAAATTGAAATATTAATACTCATAGTGAAACATGGCAGTTTTCGGCAAGCTGCCAGAGCATTAAATCTTTCACCGCCGGCCCTCACCAGCGCTATTAATCATCTGGAAGAAAAATTAGGCGTGCGCCTGCTCAATCGCTCGACGCGCAGTTTGTCTTTAACCGCCGTGGGTGAGGAATTTCTTAATAATATGACGCCGGTGGTGAATGATTATCGCCGGGTGGTCGACAGTCTGAATTATCACCGTCTGACCCCGGAAGGGGTGGTGAAAGTCAATTTACCGCGCATTGTTCTCGACCTTTTCTTTCAGCGCTATTTTATTGCTTTTAAAACCGCCTATCCTGACGTGACGCTGGAGCTGTTTACCACCGATCGGAAAGTGAATATTATCGAGTCCGGTTTTGACGCTGGCATTCGCTATTCCCGGGACGTGCCCAAAGATATGATTGCCATCCCCTTTGGCGAGAAGCTGTCGCTGATCCCGGTGGCCAGCCCGGACTATCTCCACGAGGCCGGTGCGCCCGACACCCCGCAGTCGCTGGTCAATTTCCGCTGCATTAACCGCTGTTTCCCCAGCGGCGAAAAGTACCGGTGGGAATTTATCAGCCCCGACGGCGAGCCAGGCGAAGTCGCCGTCAAGGGCGATCTGGTCGTCGATTCCGATACGGCGATGATCCAGGCGGCGGAGAGCGGACTGGGGATCGCCTTTGTCTATCAGTCGCTGGTGTCCGCGCAACTGAACGCCGGCAGCCTGGTTCGCTTATTACCCAGCTACCGCTACCCGGCGGATCATTTCTGCGTCTACTATCCGAGTCGCAAACATATTCCCGCGCCCCTGCGCGCTTTTATCACCTGGGTGATGGCGCAGAATAAGAGCATCCTCCATGAGTAAATGGCCTGAGGGGGTATCCTCCTGTCGCCACAATAAACGCACACACCGTTAACCATTTTTTATCCTTTCCCTTGAATTCCGCCGGTTATCAGACATAAAATCGTTAGAGCTCTAACGATTTTGACAGACGACCTATGGACCATCGACAGCTTAGCTTCTCCCATCTTTTATATCTGACCGCCCATCACTGGCGGCTGGCGGTTAATCGTCGGCTGAAAAACCTCGGCCTCAGCCAGGCCAGCTGGGTGGCGGTCGCCGCCATCGCCCGCCACCACCAGCCGCTGTCGCAAAGCGAACTGGCGCAGGAACTGGGAGTGGAGAGCCCAACCATTGTGCCGCTGATCAACCGCCTGGTGGCCCTCGGTCTGGTGGAGCGCGTCACCACCGACCGCGATAAACGCAAGCGGCTGCTGGTGGTCACCGACCAGGGGCAGGCCCTCTTCGAGCAGGTCAAAACGGTGGCGGACGATCTGCGTGAAGAGATCCTGACGGCGATCACGCCGCAGGAGCGGGAACAAACTCAGCGGGTGCTGGAAAAGCTGTTGCGCGAAGTGGAGAAGAAATAATGCCTCGTCGCCAGAGTAACCCCTACGTCCCTCATGACTGGGCGCCGCATGAAAAACCGGCCCTGCTCGGCTCGCCATCGACGCCGCTGCACAGCCCGGCGAAGCGCCTGGCCTACGGGGTGGTCGGGCTGCTGGTGTGCCTAACCGGCGCGCTGGGCAACGCGGTGGTCACCGCCAATCTGCAGCTGCTGCAGGGCACCTTCGCCGCCTGGTCGACGGAGATCGCCTGGCTACCGGCGGTGTATGTCATGACCAACGTCTCCATTAACCTGCTGCTGGTGAAATTTCGTCAGCAGTTCGGGCTGCGCGCCTTTACCGAAGGCTTTCTGGTGCTCTATGTGCTGGTCACCTTCTTCCACCTGTTCGTCAACGATCTCAGCTCGGCGATGATGGTCCGCGCCGCCCACGGCATGGTGGCCGCGGCGCTCAGCTCGCTGGGGATCTACTATCAGGTGCAGGCCTGGCCCGCACGCCACCGCCTGAAAGGGCTGACTATCGGTATCACCGGCTCGTCGCTGGCCATTCCGCTGGCGCGCCTCTTTTCCACCGAGCTGCTGCAGATCGATGAATGGCGCGGGCTCTACTTCTTTGAGCTGGGGCTGGCACTGGTGTCGCTGGCCTGCGTCATCGCCCTGAAGCTGCCGCCGAGCGATCGTAAAAAGGTGTTCGAGAAGAAGGATTTTATTACCTTCTTCCTGCTGGCCCCCGGCATGGCGCTGGTCTGCGCGGTGCTCTCGCTGGGGCGGCTCGAGTGGTGGTTCGAAGCGCCGTGGATCGGCTGGTCGCTGGCCGCGGCGGTGGTGCTGATCGTCGCCGCCATCGCCTTTGAGCATAACCGCAGCAATCCTCTGCTCAATACCAAATGGCTCTCCAGCGGCAGTATCCTGCGCCTCGGTCTGATTATGCTGCTGATCCGCATCGTGCTGGCGGAGCAGAATACCGGGGTGATCGGCTGGCTGCAGTACGTTGGCCTGCAAAACGAACAGATGACCAACCTTGCGTGGTCAATTTTCGCCGGCATTCTGTGCGGGATCATCGCCAGCTGCCTGACGCTTAACCCGCAGAAGCTCTACTGGCCGACCGCCACCGCCCTGGCGCTGATCATGGTGGCCTCGCTGCTCGACAGCCAGTCCAACGCCCTCACCCGTCCGGAACAGCTGATGTTCAGCCAGTTTTTGCTTGGCTTCGGCAGCGCCTTCTTTCTGGCGCCGGCGATGCTCGCCGGCATTGGCGGGGTGTTCGCCGATCCGCGCAACCTGGTGAGCTTCTCGGTGCTGTTCGGCATGAGCCAGAACATCGGCGGTCTGCTGGGGTCGGCGATACTCGGCACCTTCCAGACCTGGCGGGAGAAATTTCACTCCAGCCAGCTGGCGGACCAGATCACCACGCTCAACCCGCTGATCGTCGAGCGGCTGCAGCAGTACAGCCAGATGTACCAGAGCCAGATCGGCGACAGCACGCTGCTTAACGTCCAGGCCACCACCCTGCTGCAAAACGCCGCGACGCTGCAGGCCAATATTCTCGCCTGGAATGACACCTATCTGCTGACGGCGGCGATCTCCGCCGGGACGTTAGTGTGGGTTTTCTGGCGCTTAATTCGCTTACGACTGACCGCCCGTATCGCCTTAAAACGCGCCACCGGCAGCAAATAATTATCATCATTTCATCTCTGGAGTCGTTATGAGTCAGCAGGATGCGGCCAAACAACAGGCCAACACCCGGAACAACATTCGCGTGGTTTCCATTTTTACCGCCGCGGCGATAGGCCTCGTCGGCGTACTGGTGATCCTCTATGCCTGGCAACTGCCGCCGTTCACCCGCCATAGCCAGTTTACCGACAACGCCTACGTGCGCGGGCAGACCACCTTTATCAGTCCGCAGGTCAACGGCTACATCACTGCCGTCAACGTCAAGGATTTCGCCATCGTTCAGCCGGGCGAGGTGCTGTTCCAGATAGACGATCGCATCTATAAGCAGCGGGTGCACCAGGCCCAGGCCACCCTGGCGATGAAGGAGGCGGCGCTGCGCAACAACCTGCAGCAGCGCAAAAGCGCCGAGGCGACGATCGCCAAAAATGAAGCCGCGCTGCAGAACGCCCGCGCGCAGAATCTGAAAATCCAGGCTGATTTAAAACGGGTGCAGGAGCTGACCGCCGATGGATCGCTGTCGATCCGCGAGCGGGATTCCGCCCGCGCCAGCGCCGCCCAGGGAGCAGCGGATATTGAACAGGCGAAAGCGGCGCTGGAGATGTCGCGCCAGGACCGCGAATCGACCATCGTCAATCGCGATTCACTGGAGGCCGACGTGGCCAGCGCCAAAGCCGCCCTCGAGCTGGCGCAGATTGACCTGCAGAATACGCAGATCATCGCCCCCACCGGCGGCCAGCTGGGGCAGATTTCGGTGCGTCTTGGCGCTTACGTCAGCGCCGGAACCCATCTGACTTCGCTGGTGCCGCCGCAGCACTGGGTGATCGCCAACCTGAAAGAGACCCAGCTGGCCGATGTGCGTATCGGCCAGCCGGTTACCTTCACCGTTGACGCGCTCAACGGCGAGACCTTCCACGGCAAGGTGCAGAGTATCTCCCCGGCGACCGGGGTGGAGTTCAGCGCCATTTCGCCGGACAACGCCACCGGCAACTTCGTCAAGATCGCCCAGCGCATCCCGGTGCGCATCACGGTTAACGAGGGGCAACGCAACAGCGAGCGCCTGCGCCCCGGCATGTCGGTGCAGGTGACCATTGATACCCGCGCGGAGAAGCAGCCATGATCCGCCCGGTCACCCTTGCCATCGTCCTGGCGCTGGTCGGCTGTCAGTCCGCCGATGTGCAGCGCGCCCAGCCGACGCTCGCCATCCCTGCCGCCTGGCGGGCCGACGTTGGCCCTGCCAGCCCGGTGGAAGGCGTATGGTGGCGCAATTTTCATGACAGCGCGCTGAATCAGTATGTCGACCGGGCGCTGCGCTATAACAGCGATGTGCTGATCGCCCGCGAGCGGGTGAATGAGTATCAGGCGCGGGTGTATGCCGCCGACAGCAGTCTTTTCCCCTCGCTGGATGCCAGCCTGACCGGCACCCGCGCCCGCGCGCAGTCCGCCGCCACCGGCCTGCCGATCCACAGCACGCTGTACAAAGGCGGCCTGACCGCCAGCTATGATGTCGATATCTGGGGCGCGAACCGCAGCGCGGCCAGCGCCGCCGGGGCCAGCCTCGAGGCGCAGAAAGCCGCTGCCGACGCGGCCAATTTGAGCGTCGCCGCCTCGGTGGCCGTGGGCTACGTGACGCTGCTGTCGCTGGATGAGCAACTGCGGGTCACGCAGCAGACGCTCCAGGCGCGGGAAGACGCCTGGCGCCTGGCCAAACGTCAGTATGAAACCGGGTATACCTCGCGCCTTGAGCTGATGCAGGCGGATTCGGAGCTGCGCTCCACGCGGGCGCAGCTCCCGCCGCTGCAGCACCAGATTGCGCAGCAGGAAAACGCCCTCAGCGTGCTGCTGGGGGATAACCCCGGCGCGATAAAACGCGGCGAATTCGCCGGGCTCACCCCGCTGCGTCTGCCCTCGCAGCTGCCGTCCACCTTGCTCAACCGCCGCCCGGATATCGTACAGGCCCAGCGTCAGCTGGTCGCCGCCGATGCCACCCTGGCCTCGTCCCAGGCGCAGCTGCTGCCGTCTATCAACCTGACCGCCACCGGCAGCCTGCAGGACCGGACGCTGCCGGATCTGCTGGACAACCCGCTGCGACTCTGGAGCATTGGCGGTAGCATCCTGGCGCCGCTGCTTAACCGCCAGGCGTTAAATGCCCAGGTGGATGTCTCGATGGCCCAGCGCAACCAGGCGCTGTACAGCTATGAGAACACGGTGCGCGGCGCGTTTAAAGAGGTCAATGACGGCCTGGACGCCATTAGCCGCTACGGCGAACAGCTGACCGAACTGCAGGGGCAGGAGGCGGTGGCGGAAGAAACATTGCGCATTGCGCAGAACCGCTACCGTAACGGCTACTCTTCGTATCTGGATGTGCTTGATGCCCAGCGAACGCTGTTCTCCACCCAGCTTAGCGTGGTACAGGTGAAGAATAACCTGCTGCTGGCGCAGATCGATCTATACCGGGCGCTGGGAGGCGGCTGGTCTGACTCATCAGGGAGCTAAATGGGGAAGCGTCATATGCAACAACAGTGGTCTGCAGTAGACAATTATTTGATTGAGGCCTTAATTCCCAGCAATCCTATGCTCGATCGGGTACTGGAAAACAACCATCGTGCCGGGCTCCCGGCACACGATGTCGCCGCCAATCAGGGTCAGTTTCTCGCCCTGCTGGTACGGCTTACCCAGGCTAAGCGGATCCTGGAGATCGGCACCCTCGGCGGCTATAGCACCATCTGGATGGCGCGCGAGCTTCCTGCCGACGGCCAACTCCTCACCCTGGAGGCCGACGCGCATCATGCCCGCGTGGCGCGGGAGAATCTGCAGCTGGCGGGTGTTGACCAGCGGGTCACGCTGCGGGAGGGGCCCGCGCTACAGTCCCTGGAGGCGCTTGGCGAATGTCCCGCTTTCGACCTGATCTTCATCGATGCCGATAAGCCGAATAACCCCCATTATCTGCGCTGGGCGCTGCGTTATTCCCGCCCGGGAACCTTAATTATTGGCGATAACGTGGTACGCGACGGCGAAGTGGTCAACCCACAGAGCGCCGACGAGCGCGTTCAGGGCGTGCGTCAGTTCATTGAGATGATGGGCGCCGAGCCACGGTTGACGGCAACGGCGCTGCAAACCGTGGGCACGAAAGGCTGGGACGGCTTTACCCTGGCGTGGGTCAACGCTTAAGCGTGGACGCCTGGCCCGTCGCCCCGGTAAGCGCAGCGCCACCGGGGACAACCGGCCAGGTTACGGCGTAATCTGCTCCATCGCCTGTAGCACGCGTTTGTCCGAGATGGGGTACGGGGTCCCCAGCTGCTGGGCGAAGAAGCTCACCCGCAGCTCTTCGATCATCCAGCGGATCTCCCGGACATCGTCGTCCTCACGGCGGTTCGGCGGCAGCTTATTCAGCCACTGCTGCCACGCCTGCTGCACGCTCTCGATTTTCAGCATCTGAGCGCGGTCGCGGTGCGGATCGATAGCCATCTTCTCCAGACGCTTTTCAATCGCCTGCAGATAGCGCAGCGTATCGCCAAGACGACGGAAGCCATTGCCGGTGACAAAGCCGCGGTAAACCAGCCCCGCCATCTGCGCTTTGATGTCCGACAGCCCCAGCGCCATGGTCATATCCACCCGGCCTTTCAGCCGTTTGTTGATATTGAACACCGCGGTGAGGATCTGCTCGACCTGTTTGGCGATCTCCACGACCGTCTCGTTGAGCTCGGCGCGAACTTTATCATGCAGCTGGCTAAAGCCCTCTTCCGTCCACACCGGCCCGCCCGCCTCGTCGATAAGCTTATCAACGCCGCAGGAGATGCAGTCGTCAATCAGATCCAGCACTTTGCCGTACGGGTTAAAATAGAGCCCGAGCTTGGCTTTGTTCGGCAGCTTCTCGTGCAGATACTTAATCGGCGACGGAATGTTAAGCAGCAGCAGGCGACGCAGACCGCGCCACATGGCCTGCTGCTGTTCCTGTGGATTATCAAACAGCTTGATGGCCACGCTGTCGCGCTCGTCCACCAGCGCCGGCCAGGCTTTCACCTTATAGTTGCCGCGCTTCTGTTCGTAACTCTCCGCCAGGGTACCAAAGCTCCAGATATGCAGCCCGCTCTGCTCGATGCCGTCATCAGCGACCGCCGACAGCGTCTCCTGAACTTTGCCCTTCAGCGCCTCTTTCAGCGCCTGCAGCGAGCGCCCTTCCTGCAGCTTCTTGTTTTTATCATCCACCACCCGGAAAGTGATTTTCAGGTGATCGGGCACCTGATCCCACTGCCAGGCTTCGCGGTCGATGGTCACGCCGGTCATCCGCCGCAGTTCGCGCTCGAGGGAGTCGAGCAGCGGCAGCTCGAGCGGCGTCGCCCGGCCAAGAAACGCTTCCGCATAGTTGGGCGCCGGGACGAAATTGCGCCGCACCGGCTTCGGCAGCGATTTTATCAGGGCGATAATCAGCTCCCGGCGCAGACCCGGGATCTGCCATTCAAACCCGGCCTCCTCCACCTGATTAAGCAGCGGTAGCGGAATATGCACCGTCACGCCGTCGGCGTCGGCGCCCGGCTCGAACTGATAGGTCAGACGCAGCTTCAGATTGCCCTGGTGCCAGAAGTTCGGATAGTCCAGTTTGCTGACCTGCTCCGCCCCTTCCTTAATCAGCATGCTCTTCTCAAAGTTGAGCAGATCCGGGGTGTCGCGGCTGGCCTGCTTCCACCAGGCGTCAAAATGCCGGGCGGAGATGACGTCGTGGCTGATGCGCTGGTCGTAGAATTCGAACAGGGTCTCGTCATCCACCAGAATGTCGCGGCGGCGCGACTTATGCTCCAGCTCTTCGATTTCCGCGCGCAGCTTCAGGTTCTCCCGGAAGAAGGCGTGGCGCGTTTGCCAGTCACCCTCCACCAGCGCGTGGCGGATAAACAGCTCGCGGCACAGCGCCGGATCGATCTGGCTGTAGTTGACCTTACGCGCGCCAACGATCGGCAGGCCATAGACGGTGACCTTTTCCGTCGCCATCACCGCGCCCTGCGCCCGCTCCCAGTGCGGCTCACTGTATGAGCGTTTGATCAGGTGCTGCGCGACCGGCTCCACCCACTCCGGCTCAATGCGGGCGGCAATGCGGCCCCACAGGCGGCTGGTTTCCACCAGTTCCGCCACCATCGTCCACTTCGGCGGCTTTTTAAACAGACCGGACCCCGGGAAGATGGAGAAGCGGGCGTTACGCGCGCCGGTAAACTCCTGTTTATCGGCATCCTTCATGCCGATGTGCGACAGCAGACCGGTCAGCAGCGCAGTATGGATCTCGCGGTATTCCGCCGGTTCGCTGTTGATCGGCAGGCCAAGCTCTTTCACCACCTGACGCAGCTGGGTGTAGATATCCTGCCACTCGCGCACGCGCAGATAGTTCAGAAAATCGACCCGGCACTGGCGGCGGAACTGATTCGACGACAGCGCCTTCTGCTGCTCGCCGAGGTAGTTCCACAGATTGACGAAGGCGAGGAAATCAGACTCTTTATCGTGAAAGCGGCGGTGCTTCTCGTCGGAGGCCTGCTGCTTATCCATCGGCCGCTCGCGCGGATCCTGAATCGACAGCGCGGAGGTGATGATCATCGCTTCCCGCACGCAGCCGTGCTTCTGCGCCTCCAGCACCATCCGCGCCAGGCGCGGGTCCACCGGCAGCTGGCTGAGCTGGCGGCCCATCGGCGTTAACTTATAGGCGGAGGCCTGCTCATCGGTGGTGATCGCGCCCAGCTCTTCCAGCAGGCGCACGCCGTCCTGAATGTTGCGCTTATCCGGCGCTTCAACGAACGGGAAGGCGGCGATATCGCCTAAGCCCAGGGCGGTCATCTGCAGGATGACCGACGCCAGGTTGGTGCGCAGAATTTCCGGGTCGGTAAATTCCGGGCGCGACAGGAAATCGTCTTCTGAATAAAGACGAATACAGATCCCTTCCGAGACGCGGCCGCAGCGGCCTTTACGCTGGTTGGCGGAGGCCTGGGAAACCGGCTCAATCGGCAGGCGCTGCACCTTGGTGCGGTAGCTGTAGCGGCTGATACGCGCGGTACCGGGATCGATAACGTACTTGATGCCCGGCACGGTCAGCGAGGTTTCCGCCACGTTGGTCGCCAGCACGATGCGCCGTCCGCTGTGCGGCTGGAAGACGCGGTTTTGCTCGCTGTTGGATAAGCGGGCGTACAGCGGCAGCACTTCGGTATGGCGCAGATCCAGCTTATTCAGCGCATCGGCGGTATCGCGAATCTCCCGCTCGCCGCTCATAAAGATCAGAATATCCCCAGGCCCTTCGCGCCCCAGCTCGTCGACGGCATCAAAGATCGCCTGCAGCTGATCGCGCTCGGTATCGTCCGCCTCTTCCACTATCGGCCGGTAGCGCACTTCCACCGGGTAAGTCCGCCCGGAGACTTCGATAATCGGCGCATTATTGAAATGCTTTGAGAAACGTCCCGGGTCGATAGTCGCCGAGGTGATGATGATTTTCAGGTCAGGACGGCGCGGCAGCAGCTCTTTCAGATAGCCGAGCAGGAAGTCGATGTTCAGGCTGCGCTCGTGCGCTTCATCGATAATGATGGTGTCATACTGCATCAGCAGGCGATCCTGCTGGATCTCCGCCAGCAGAATACCGTCGGTCATCAGCTTGACCATGGTGTTGTCGCTGACGTGATCGCTAAAGCGGACCTTATAGCCGATACAACCGCCCGGCTCCGTTTGCAGCTCCTCGGCGATACGGTTGGCGACGGTTCGCGCGGCGAGACGACGCGGCTGGGTATGGCCGATCAGCCCTTTTAGCCCGCGGCCCAGCTCCATGCAGATTTTTGGCAGCTGGGTGGTTTTACCCGAACCGGTCTCCCCGGCGACAATCACCACCTGGTGATCGCGTACCGCCTCGAGAATTTCTTGTTTTTTCTGGCTAACCGGCAGGTTTTCCGGATAGGTGATGGCCGGTCGCGCCGCTTCGCGCAGCAGGACTTTACCGGCTGCCTGGCTTATCTCCTGCGCCATCTCCTGGAGGATGGCCTGTTGCGATTCAGGATTTTTAACCTTCTTCACGCCGTGCAGACGGCGGGCAAAGCGCGTTTTGTCGCGCAGCATCAGGCCGTCGAGCTGTTGATAAAGCTGGGGGAAGGTGATTTTTTGTTGTTCTGTCATAGCGTTATCGGGCAGAGCTCTGCCGGGAAAATCTCTTTTGAAGTATTGCCTTAGAGTACCACATCTGTGTCATCCGTGCCTTGTTCAAAAAATCTGAACATAGGATTCGATATATTGCGCTATCTCTGTGGCGCGATTGTGAATACAGTGTCATCAAGCACCAGGGCACTGGCCCGTCAATCACATTAAAAAAGGAAACACCCATGAGCAAAGTATTAGTTCTGAAATCCAGTATTCTGGCAGGGTACTCACAATCTGGTCAGCTTTCCGACTATTTTGTTGAACAATGGCAGGAAAAACACCCGGGCGACGAGATCACCGTGCGTGACCTGGCCGCTAATCCGATCCCGGTTCTGGATGGTGAACTGGTTGGCGCCCTGCGTCCGAGCGACGCGCCGCTGACGCCGCGTCAGCAGGAAGCGCTGGCCCTTTCCGACGAGCTGATCGCCGAACTGAAAGGCAATGATGTGATTGTTATCGCTGCGCCGATGTACAACTTCAACATTCCGACGCAGTTGAAAAACTATTTTGACCTGGTGGCTCGCGCCGGCGTGACCTTCCGCTACACCGAGAAAGGGCCGGAAGGTCTGGTGACCGGTAAACGCGCGGTCGTCGTGACCAGCCGCGGCGGTATCCATAAAGATACCCCGACCGACCTGGTCACCCCGTACCTGTCCACCTTCCTCGGCTTTATCGGCATCACCGACGTGAACTTCGTGTTCGCCGAAGGTATCGCTTACGGCCCGGAAGTCGCGGCCAAAGCGCAGTCTGACGCGAAAGCGGCCATCGACAGCGTGGTTGCAGCCTAATATTTCACTCCTCTCGCTTCTTGCGGGAGGAGTGTTTTACTTTTTCTCGTAGCGCAAATACCCCACCACGCCTCCGCCGCCATCGTTTGGATGATTCACCCCGTCGTTGACCTCCACGCAGGAAAAATCGAAAGGCGAAACGCCATCAATGCAGGCCACATTCACCCCATACTCCTGTGGGTTTGAACGCCGTTGATGAAAGGTGTAGATCCCGCATACCGAGCAGAAAAAGTGCACGGCTTCCCCTGTATTAAAGCGATACTCGGTGAGCTTATCCCTTCCGCGTACCACCTCTATGCCTGAACGCGGCGAAGAGACCGCGACCGCCCCGCGCATTCGACAATATGAGCAGTTACAGCGCCGAGCGGTATTGAAGCCGTCGCTGAGTTCAACGGTAAACGCCACCGCACCGCAGTGACAGTGAGCGGATAATTTCTCTGCCATATATTTCCCCCTCAGGTTGAGGATTTTGGCCGCAGGTTTTCATCAAACTCCAGCCGCTTACGCCCCTCTTCCACTTCCCGTAATGGCTCAACCTGATGCAGCGTCTGCTTACAGCGTTCCACCAGCACCTGGTATTCACGGGTGCCATGCTTTTTCCACGCCAGCTCCTGTTCGCTCAGGACGCGAATCGCTTTTGCCGGGCTGCCGATGATCAGATGGTTGGCGGGCATCTCGGCGTTGGCTTTGACAAAGGCCGAGGCGCCGACAATGCTGTTTTCGCCGATGGTCGCCCCGTCGATAATCACCGCGCTCATCCCCACCAGCGCGTTGCGGCCAATCACGCAGCCGTGCAGAATAGCGCCGTGGCCGATATGTCCGTCCTCTTCCACCACCGTATCCTGGCCGGGGAAGCCGTGCATCACGCAGTTGTCCTGAATATTGGCCCCGTCTTTGACCACGATGCGGCCAAAATCGCCGCGCAGGCTGGCGTTAGGCCCAACATAGACCCCTTTGCCGAGGATCACGTCGCCAATCAACACCGCGGTCGGGTGGACGTAACTCTCCTCCGGCACCACCGGGGTCAGTCCATCAATCTGATAAATCGGCATGCAACCTCCTTATGCGCCCGGCAAACCGCCAAAGCGCTGATAATAGAGCGGGCCCGGCGCGGGAAGCTCGCCGACCGAGCTTTCACCTTTCTCGCTGACGAACGCCAGCGCGCCGGGACTCACCCGTTGGTAAATATTGATACACAGCTGGCGGGCGGTTTGCCCCGCCCAGTGCGCCGGCAGCAGCTCTTCCGGCAGCAGCGGATCTTTGAGCACCACCCGGCGATAGAAATGAATCAGCAGGAGCTGGATCTGAAAGCTGCGTTCCGGCGTTAACTCCGCGGGGTCGCAGTCGCGCAGCAGCGGCAGTAACGGCCGGAATAACGAGATAAAAGCCTCATACATCTCGTTTTGTTCGGTGAGATGCCAGCATTCCTCCACCCGGCTGCGCAGCGCCGCCCGGGAGAGCGCCAGCGGCGAGTGGGCTTCAAAACAGATGACGTTTTCGGCGACCCCCGCTTCATGGAGCAGCGACTGGACATCCGCCAGCTTTTGCGACGGCGAGGCTAACAGGCTCGGCGCCAGCGCGCCAAACCCCTGCCACAGCAGCTGCTTTTTGACGTCGGCCAGCACATTTTTCTCCAGGCCTTCCGAAAGCAGCAGCAGCCAGGTGCCGTCCCATTCCGGAGCGTTCGCGCGATAAATTTTATGTTCCGCGCGTCGGGTCAGGCGCAGCCCTTTATCGCTCAGACGATAGAAGCTGCGGCGGCCGATACGGACGACATTGAGCCACTCCTCTTTATTGAGGCGAAACAGCGCGGTGCGGACGAAACGCTCGCCGAAGCCTAATCCTTCCAGCAGCGCCGCGACGCTGCCCAGCCACACTTCCCCACCGCGTTGTAATAAGGCGTCGCCATACAGCGAGGCGATTAATGATGTGCCGCTGATCGGCGTCGCCGTCACCGCTTGTTGAATAAAGGCGTCGAGTTTACTCATCTGATTCATTCTGTTGTTATATTTTTCCTTTATGAATCATAGCACAGGAAATTCCCGGCCTACGGCGTAAAGGCCTCAGCCGGGTTATCGGGGTGAGAATTAACCGCTGACCACCGCTTTACGCAGGTCGAATACGCGACAGGCTTTGCCTTCAGAGCGCGGAATGCTGCCGCAGTTGACGATGGTGATATCGGTGGAGATCCCGACCATCGACTTAATGCGGTGGCGCAGCTGGTGACAAATCTGGCAGCGCTGCTCGTGACTCAGCGCCAGCCCGCTCTCTTTCAGCTCCACGCGCACTGCCAGCGAATCGAGATGGCCGCGGCGATTCACCTCCAGCTGGTAGTGCGGCGCCAGGTGTTCAAACTTAAGGATCTCTTCTTCCAGCTGCGACGGGAAGACGTTAACCCCGCGGATGATCAGCATATCGTCGCTGCGTCCGCTGATGCGGTCCATACGGCGCATGGTGCGCGCAGTGCCCGGCAGCAGGCGCGTCAGATCGCGGGTACGGTAGCGGATCACCGGCAGCGCCTCTTTAGTCAGCGTGGTGAACAGCAGTTCGCCGTGTTCGCCATCGGCCAGCGGCGTGCCGTCGTCCGGGTTAACGATTTCCGGGAAGAAGTGGTCTTCCCAGATGGTCGGGCCGTCAACGGTTTCCAGACACTCCATCGCCACCCCCGGGCCCATCACCTCTGACAGACCGTAAATATCCAGGGCGGTGATCCCCAGCCGGCGCTCGATCTCCGCGCGCATCGCCAGGGTCCACGGCTCGGCGCCAAAGACGCCGACGCGTAATGAACAGCCGCGGGCATCGCCGGCCATCTGGCGCTCCAGCTCTTCAATCAGATTCAGACAGTATGACGGCGTCACCATGATCATATCCGGCTGGAAATCGCGGATCAGCTGCGCCTGTTTTTCGGTCTGTCCGCCGGACATCGGGATCACCGTCGCGCCTAAGCGTTCCGCGCCGTAGTGCGCGCCAAGGCCGCCGGTAAACAGGCCGTAGCCGTAGGCGACGTGAATTTTATCTTTCGCCGTGCCGCCGGCGGCGCGCAGCGAACGGGCGACGATATTGGCCCAGTTATCAATATCGTTTTGCGTATAACCCACCACCGTCGGTTTGCCGGTGGTGCCGGATGAGGCATGAATGCGCACCACCTGCTCCATCGGCACCGCGAAGGTATCGAAGGGATAGTTGTCGCGCAGATCCTGTTTGGTGGTGCACGGGAATTTGGTCAGGTCGCTCAGTTCGCGGAAGTCGTCAGGGTGCACGCCTGCGGCGTCGAATTTACGACGATACATTGGCACATTGTTATACGCATGATTCAGCGTCCACTTCAGACGCTGGGTTTGCAGGGCCTGCAGCTCATCACGCGAGGCGGTTTCAATCGGATCTAATTTTGTAGTAGTTATCATTGTAGGGTACTCGCAGGTAAATTAGCTCACACTCGCTCGAGGATCATGGCGATGCCCTGACCCACGCCAATACACATCGTACACAACGCATAGCGCCCGCCGCGGCGCTGCAGCTCAAGGCTGGCGCTCAGCGCCAGACGCGCGCCGCTCATGCCCAGCGGATGGCCTAAAGCGATGGCGCCGCCGTTGGGATTCACATGCGCCGCATCGTCCGGCACGCCGAGCTGTCTGAGCACCCCCAGCGCCTGGGCGGCGAAGGCCTCATTCAGCTCAATCAGATCCATATCGTTAATATTGAGCCCCGCCCGCTCCAGCACTTTACGCACCGCCGGTACCGGCCCCAGCCCCATCAGGCGCGGCTCGACGCCCGCCGTCGCCATCGCCACGATCCGCGCCCGCGGCGTGAGCCCCTGGCTAGCGGCCTGCTGTTCGCTGGCGATGATCAGCGCCGCGGCGCCGTCGTTGACGCCGGAAGCATTGCCCGCGGTAATGACGCCGCCTTGACGGAACGGCGCTTTCAGTTGCGCCAGCTGCTCAAGCGTGGTTTCCGGTCGCGGATGCTCGTCCTCGCGCACGTCGCTAAGCGCCCCTTTCCGGCCGACAACCTGCACCGGCACGATCTCCTGCGCCAGAATGCCGTCGCGCTGGGCCTGCGCCGTGCGCTGCTGGCTGCGCCAGGCGAAAGCATCCTGATCGGCGCGGCTGATATTTAACAATTCGGCTACATTCTCGGCGGTTTCCGGCATGCTGTCAGTTCCGAAGTGTTGCGCCATGAGCGGGTTCACAAAACGCCAGCCAATGGTGGTGTCGAACAGCTCCGCCTGACGCTGATACGGCGCGCTGGCCTTCCCCATCACAAACGGCGCGCGCGACATCGACTCCACGCCGCCGGCGATCAGCAGATCGGCATCGCCGGCTTTGATCGCCCGGGCGGCAAAACCGACGGCGTCCAGCCCGGAGCCGCACAGGCGGTTGAGGGTGGTACCCGGCACGGTGTGCGGGTAGCCGGCCAGCAGCGTCGCCATATGCGCCACATTACGGTTATCTTCGCCCGCCTGATTCGCGCAGCCGTAAATCACATCATCGATCGCTGTCGGGTCAAGCCGGGGGTTGCGGCTCAGCAGCGCACGCAGCGGGATCGCCGCCAGGTCGTCGGCGCGCACGCTGGCCAGCGCGCCGCCGTAGCGGCCAATCGGCGTGCGGATCCCGTCACAAATAAAGGCCTCGCGCATTACACTTCTCCTGTGATTGTGCCGCCGATGCGGTGCGATTTGCCGCGAAAGAGGGCCACAATTTTTTGCTGTTGATTAACAATTTCAATGTCGTAGACCCCGGTCAGCTTGCCCTGCTGTTTGACTCTGGCGGTGGCGACCAGCCGGTCGCCGGCAAACGCCGGGCGGAGAAAATCAATGCTGGCCGCCGAAGCCACCGCCGCCAGCCCCTGGCTGTTACAGGCGTAGGCGAAAGCGGTATCGGCAAGGGTAAATAGCTGACCGCCGTGGCAGGTTTGATGGCCGTTAAGCATGTCCGGCGAGACGGTCATGGTCATCTGCGCAAAACCGTCGTCCATCTCGATGAGTTCGATCCCCATCGTTCTGGCGCAGGTATCTTTTTCGTACATCGCGCGCGCGTTGCGCCAGGCGTCATTGCTCATGGTGCTTCTCCATCAGCGCCTTCTGGCGCAACAGGGAGCCGGGGCGATAGCGCTCCTCGCCATAATGGTGGTGTAGGTTCTCCAGCAGGCGCAGCACGCGGCGCCAGCCGAGGCTGTCCCCCCACGCCAGCGGGCCCTGCGGGTAATTGACGCCCAGACGCATGGCGGTATCGATATCCTGTGCGCTGGCCACCCCTTTCTGTAGTGCATCCAGCGCTTCGTTAATCAGCATCGCCACCGTGCGCCACACCAGCAGGCCGGGATAATCGGCGATACGCAGCACGTTCTTGCCCTGCTGCTGGAAGTAGTGCACCGCTTTGTCCGTCGCCGCCGGCGCGTTGGTCGCCGCTGCGGCCAGCACTACCGTATCGCTGGCGCACAGGTCATACACCACCACCGGACGGCGATGCTTAACGCTCAGCGCCAGGGCAGTCTCGCCTTCGGTCTCCAGCAACAGCAGCTCGTCCAGCTCAGTGACACTGTCACTTATAGTGATGACGGATTGAGCGCCATGGGCAACCGGCGGCAGCGCCGCCGCCGTCCTGACTTCCGCAGGCCAGCGATAGACGCCATGGCCGCTCTTTTTGCCCAGCCGCCCGGCCAGCGCTAGCTCTTGCTGGAGTAGCGATGGCAGGTAGCGGCGGTCCTGCCAGAAAGCGTTAAATACCGAGCAGGTCACGGCGAAGTTGACGTCCTGGCCAATCAGGTCCGTCAGCGCCAGGGGCCCCATCGGGAAACCGCCGCCGTCACGCAAAGCGGCATCGATGACCTCCGGGGCGGCCACCTGCTCCTCCAGCGCCCGCCAGGCTTCGGCGTAGAATGGACGCGCCACGCGATTAACGATAAAGCCGGGCGTCGAGCGGCAGCGCACCGGCCATTTCCCCCAGCCGCTCACGCACTGGCACAGCTGCTCCACCACTTCCGCAGACGTCGCCAGGCCGCTGACGACCTCCACCAGCTTCATGACCGGCGCCGGATTAAAGAAGTGCAGCCCGGCGACGCGTTCGGGATGCTTTACCCCGGCGGCGATGGCGGTAATCGAAATCGACGAGGTGTTGCTGGTGAGCAACGTTGACGGCGCGCAGATCGCCGCCAGCTGCGCGAACAGCGCCGTTTTTACCTCCAGGCGTTCAGAGGCCGCTTCGATCACTAAATCTGCGTCGGCCAGCGCGGCTAAATCGTGGGCCGGATGCAGGCGTGCCAGCAGCGCGTCGGCCTGCTCTGACGCCAGTTTGCCTCGCTCGACCCGTGAGGCGAGCCGCCTGGCAATACCCTCGATCGCCCGGGCGATGGCCTGATGATCGATGTCGTAAATCAGCACCGGATGCCCGGCGGCAGCCGCCACTTCGGCGATGCCGGCCCCCATGGTGCCGCTGCCGATCACCGCCACGTTGGCTATGGATGTCGTCATCATCTATTTCCCGCTGAACTGTGGTGGCCGTTTGGCCAGAAATGCGCTGACCCCTTCGCGGTAATCATCGCTGCGCCCGGCGAGGCGCTGATAATCGCGCTCCAGGTCCAGCTGCGCGTCGAGACCGTTGGTTTCCGCCGCCAGCAGCGCCTTTTTAATCAGCCCAAGACCCAACGTCGGCTGAGCCGCCAGATGGCGCGCCAGCTGCAGACTGGTGTCCGCCAGTTCGGCATCATCCACCAGCTGCCAGATCATCCCCCACTGCGCGGCCTGTTCCGCGCTGAGGCTATCGCCCAGCAGCGCCAGCCCCATGGCGCGCGCGCGGCCGGCCACCCGCGGCAGGAACCAGCTGCCGCCGCAGTCCGGCACCAGCCCGAGCTTGCTGAAGGCCATCACAAACTTGGCCGAACGCGCGGCCAGCACGATATCGCAGCCCAGCGCCAGGGTGGCCCCTGCGCCAGCGGCTACGCCGTTGACCGCGCAAATCACCGGTTTCGGCAGCGCCGCCAGACGACGCACTAACGGGTTGTAAAAGCGTTCCACCGACAGGCCGAGATCCGGCGGCGGGCCGCTGGGGTCGACGTTGCGGTCGTTCAAATCCTGGCCGGCGCAAAAGCCGCGGCCGGCGCCGGTGATCAGCAGGCAACGCACGCCGTCGTCGCGCTCGGCCTGCTTCAGGCATTCCGCCAGCTGTTGATGCATCAGGTCGTTAAAACTGTTGAGGCGGTCCGGGCGATTGAGGGTAATGGTCATGACGCCCTGTTCCACTGCGCTGAGAATGAAAGCTTCCACGATTAGCGTCCTTTAAAGTCCGGGGTACGTTTTTGTAAGAAGGCGTCGATGCCTTCGCGGCGGTCTTCGGTGGCGCTCAGCAGGGTGAACAGCTGGCGCTCCTGCTGGAGACCGGCCTGCAGGCTCACCTCCTGCGACAGGCGCAGCGACTGTTTCGCCGCCCGGAGCGCCAGCGGCGCGTGGCGGGCGATGGTGGTCGCCAGTTGCAGGGCATATTCATTGGTTAACGCCGCCGGATGGATATCGCTTACCAGTCCGGCCTGCTGCGCCTGACGGGCGTCAATACTCTCGCCGCTCAGCACCATCCGGCTGGCCAGCGCCTTGCCAACGCTGCGGATCAGCCGCTGGGTGCCGCCAGCGCCCGGCATGATGCCGAGGGTAATTTCCGGCAGGCCAAAGCGGGCGTTGTCCCCGGCGACAATCAGGTCGCACAGCAGGGCCAGCTCGCAGCCCGCGCCGAGGGCGTAACCGTTGACCGAGGCGATCAGCGGTTTGGGGAAGGCATCGATACGCGCCCACAGCCGCGGGCGGATATCATCCAGGGTCGCCGGGAGATCTTTCTCCGCCATCTCGTTCAGGTCGGCTCCGGCGGCAAAGAAGCGCGGATTGCCGCTGATGACGCAGACGCTGACGTTGTCATCAGCGGCCGCGGCCTCCAGCGCCTCGGCAATCCGGGTTAATAAGGCATTGTTCAGCGCGTTGCGGGCCTGCGGACGGTTGAGCGTCAGCTGCAGCACCCGGCCATGGCGGTGGATCATCAGCTCGCTCATGCCATCCCCCGCGCGTCAAAGTCGACCACCACGTCGCCGCTGGTGGGCAGCGCCTGGCAGCTCAGCACGTAACCCGCCGCCAGCTCATCCGCTTCGAGGCTATAGTTGGCGGCCATCGCCACTTCGCCGCGCAGCACTTTACATTTACAGGTGGCGCACACTCCGCCCTTGCAGGCAAACGGCAGGTCTGCCCCCTGGCGCAATGCGGCATCCAGAATGCTGTCGTCTTCGGCGCTGAGGGCGATCAGCCGATCGCGCCCGTCCTGGCGGATGGTTACCGTGCGCCCTTCCGCCTGCACCCCGGCGGCGCGCTTAACGCTGCCGCCCGGCGTATTGAAGCGTTCGAGATGAATGGCGTGCTCCGGCACACCGAGCTCGCGCAGGGTCGTTTCCGCCTCATCCATCATCGTCGCCGGGCCGCAGATAAAGGCCTCGTCGAAACGGCTGAAATCCAGCAGATGGTCCGCGAGCTGGCGCAGTTTGTCGCCATCGATGCGCCCCTGCAGCAGATCGCTGTCCATCGACTCCTGGCTGAACAGATGCACCACCTGCAGGCGCTGCGGATAGCGGTCTTTTAAATCGGCCAGCGCCTGGCGGAACATCATGCTGTGGCTGCTGCGGTTGCCGTAGATCAGCGTGAAGCGGCTGTGCGGCTCGGTGGCCAGGGTGGCGCTAACGATCGCCATCATCGGCGTGATCCCGGAGCCGGCGGCGATCGCCAGATAGTCGCCCTGCCGTCCGGCCTGCGGCTGATAGCCGAAATGCCCCTGCGGCACCATTACCTCCAGCTCCATCCCCTGCTGGATAGCGTGCTGGGCGAAGCGCGAGAAGCGCCCGCCGTCGATGGCTTTGACCGCGACGCTGATCTCTCCCGGCGTAGGGCTGCGGCAGATGGAGTAACAGCGGCGCAGCTCTTCACCGCCCAGCCGGGCTTTCAGCGTCAGATGCTGGCCCGGACGAAAGCAGTACTCCGCCTGCAGGGCTTGCGGAATCGCAAACGTAATGGTCACCGCATCGCGGGTTTCCGGCTCGACTCTCGCGACCTTAAGCGCATGGAACGTCGTCATGGCAACCTCAAATACATTTAAAGTAATCAAAGGGTTCCCGGCAGCTGTCGCAGCGATAGAGCGCTTTGCAGGCCGTGGAACCGAATTCGCTAATCAGCGAGGTGCGGGTGCTGCCGCAGCGCGGACAGCTCACCTCGGCGGGCATTTCCGCGTGGCAGGCGTGCCCCTGCGGCGGGCTGATGCCGTACTGGCGCAGGCGCTCGCGGGCCTCCTGGCTCATCCAGTCGGTGGTCCACGGCGGGTCCAGCTGCAGGACGATGTGGACCGGCAGATAACCATGCTCGCTCATCACCGCGCGGATCTCGCTCAGCAGATGCTCCGTCGCCGGGCACCCTGAATAAGTCGGGGTAAAGCCAATCACCCAGCCGTCGCCGTGGCGCGCGACGCTGCGCACCATGCCGAGATCGGTGATGGTGAGTACCGGCACTTCCGGATCCGGGATCGCGCTTAACACTCCCCAGATGGCGCGCACCTCGGCGGGAGCGATGTCATCTAAACGTTGCATCGTCCCCTCCCTTACCACTGCAGGCCGGGATGGGAACGCTGCAGATATTGCATCTCCGCCAGCAGCGGGCCGAGATGTTCACTGTGCAGCCCCTGTTTGCCGCCGCTGCGAAAGGTCGCTTCCTGCGGGACCGGTAAGCCTGAGTCAAGCAGCGCGGTATGCACGGTGCTTTGCCATTCGGCCTGAAGCTCGCGCGGATCAACCGCAATGCCCTGCCCGGCCAGGCTGAGCTCCAGGTCATCGGCAAGGAACAGTTCGCCGGTAAAGCGCCACAGATTGTCGACCGCCTGCTGCATTTTGCGATTTGAAACCTCGGTGCCGTGACCAAGACGCTCCAGCCAGCCGCGGCTGAAGCGCTGGTGGTAGCGCACCTCTTTCAGCCCTTTGGCGGCAATGGCCGCCAGCTGCGCGTCGCGGCTGTTCACCAGCCGGCTGTACAGGGCGACGTGCCAGACGTCGATAAAGAACTGGCGGGCGATGGTGTCGGCAAAATTGCCGTTCGGCTGCTCCACCAGCAGCAGGTTGCTGAACTGTCGCTCATCGCGGCCAAAGGCCAGGGTATCTTCATCGCCGCAGCCGTTAAGCTCGGCGGCATAGCTCAAAAAGTTGCGCGCCTGGCCAAGCAGATCGAGGCCGATATTGGCCAATGCGAGATCGATCTCCAGCTCCGGGGCATGGCCGCACCAGGCGCCTAAGCGCTGGGCCAGCACCAGGCCGTTGTCGCCAAGACGCAAAGCGTAGGTGGCTACAGGATTGGGGTTATTCATCGCCGCCTCACATGTGTTCCATGCCGTCCGGCACGGTATAGAAGGTCGGATGACGGTAGACTTTGCTTTCCGCCGGGTCGAAGAATTCGCCGCGCGCTTCCGGCTGCGAGGCGACGATTTCGCTGGCCTTCACCACCCAAATGGAGCAGCCTTCGCTGCGGCGGGTGTAGGCGTCGCGGGCGTTCTCCAGCGCCATTTGATCGTCGGCGGCATGCAGGCTGCCGACGTGACGATGGGAAAGCCCCTGTTTGCTGCGAACGAACACTTCATATAACGGCCAGTAAACTTTGCTCATGTTGTCTCTCCTTATGCCGCGCTGCGGGCCTGCTGTTTTTGCGCATGGGCCAGCGCGGCTTCGCGAACCCACTCGCCCTCTTCCCAGGCCTTACGCTTGGCGGCCAGCCGCTCGTGGTTGCACACGCCACGGCCGCTAATCACCTCGTTAAACTCCTGCCAGTCGATCTCGCCGAAGCGGTAGTGGCCGCTGGCTTCATCAAAGTGCAACTCCGGGTCCGGGACGGTCATGCCGAGGATCTCCACCTGCGGCACGGTGTTGTCGACGAAGCGTTGACGCAGCTCGTCGTTGGAGTGCAGTTTGATTTTCCACGCCATGCTGCGGGCGCTGTTCGGCGAGTTGTCGTCGTTGGGGCCAAACATCATCAGCGCCGGCCACCAGAAGCGGTTAATGGCGTCCTGCAGCATCTGCCGCTGAGCGTCATTACCCTGCGCCAGCGCCATGCAGGCTTCGAATCCCTGGCGCTGGTGAAAGCTCTCTTCTTTGCAGATTTTGACCATCGCCCGGGCATAGGGGCCGTAGGACGTCCGGCACAGCGCCACCTGGTTGACGATGGCCGCGCCATCGACCAGCCAGCCGATCACGCCGATATCGGCCCAGCTCAGCGTCGGGTAGTTAAAAATGGAGGAGTATTTCATCTGCCCGTCGAGCATCTTCTGATACAGATCTTCCCGCGCGCAGCCAAGAGTTTCCGCGGCGCTATAGAGATACAGCCCGTGGCCGGCCTCATCCTGCACTTTAGCCAGCAGGATCGCTTTGCGGCGCAGAGTGGGCGCCCGGGTGATCCAGTTGCCTTCCGGCAGCATGCCGACGATTTCCGAGTGCGCATGCTGACCAATCTGACGGATCAGGGTTTTACGATAGGCATCCGGCATCCAGTCCTGCGGTTCGATGGCCGTTTCCTGCGCGATGCGCTGGTCAAAGCGTTGTTCTTCTGTCACGTCATCACCTTTATGATTCCGATATTCACACAACAATCGTTTATGTGAATCACTTTGTTTGTTGAAGGTTACATATTGGTTAAAGAAAACCACAAATTTTGTTTGCTCTTTTTGTGATAGCCTCCGCAAAACCTTTTGTAAACCACAACAAATACAGTTAATTAGGCCGAAAACATAACGTCATCGCGATCACAATGTTAATAATTTATTAAATACGTGCTTGCATTTTATGATTCATAAAAGAACTATTTATAGACATTCCACGTAACATATTTGGAGATTCGCGATGCAGCAGTTAGCCAGCTACTTATCCGGCGCCTGGCAGACCGGCCGGGGCCGCGCCCGTACTATCCATCACGCCATCACCGGCGCGGCGCTGTGGGAGGTGACCAGCGAAGGCCTGGATATGGCGCAGGCGCGCCGCTTCGCAATTGAGCGCGGCGGTCAGGCTCTGCAAGCCATGACCTTTATTGAACGCAGCGCGATGTTAAAAGCGGTAGCGAAACATCTGCTGGAGCAGAAAGACCAGTTCTACGCGATTTCCGCGCAAACCGGCGCCACCCGCGCCGACAGCTGGGTGGATATCGAAGGCGGCATCGGCACCCTTTTCACCTATGCCGGGCTCGGTAGTCGCGAACTGCCGGACGATATCCTGTGGCCGGAAGACGAGCTGATCCCGCTCTCTAAACAGGGCGGTTTTGCCGCGCGTCACGTGCTGACCTCAAAATCAGGCGTCGCTGTGCATATCAACGCCTTCAACTTCCCCTGCTGGGGAATGCTGGAAAAACTGGCCCCCACCTGGCTGGCCGGCATGCCGGCGATCGTTAAACCGGCCACCGCCACCGCCCAGCTCACCCAGGCCATGGTGAAGGCGATTGTCGACAGCGGCCTGGTGCCGGAAGGCGCCATCAGCCTGATTTGCGGCGGCGCGGGCGATCTGCTCGACCATCTCGACAGCCAGGACGTGGTGACCTTTACCGGCTCAGCCGCCACCGGCCAGCAGCTGCGGTCGCACCCCAACCTGGTGGCCAAATCGATTCCCTTTACCATGGAAGCGGATTCGCTCAACTGCTGTGTGTTAGGCGAAGACGTCAAGCCGGAGCAGCCGGAGTTCGCGCTGTTTATCCGGGAAGTGGTCCGCGAGATGACGGCGAAAGCCGGGCAAAAATGTACCGCTATCCGCCGCATCATCGTCCCGTTGGCGCAGATCAATGCGGTTAGCGATGCGCTGATCGCCCGCCTGCATAAAGTGACCGTCGGCGACCCGGCGCAGGGAGGGATTAAGATGGGGGCGCTGGTTAATCACGAGCAGCGTCAGGACGTTCAGGAAAGCGTCAATAAACTGATTGCCGCCGGCTGCGAAGCGCTGCTTGGCGGACAGGCGGACCTCAGCGCGGCCGGGGCCTTTTTCCCGCCGACGCTGCTCTACTGCGCGCAGCCGGATGAAACCCCGGCGGTTCACGCCATTGAAGCCTTTGGTCCGGTGGCGACCCTGATGCCCTACCAGGATCGCCAGCATGCCCTGGCGCTGGCTCGTGCCGGCGGCGGCAGCCTGGCGGGCACGCTGGTCACCGCCAGCGGCGAACTGGCGCGCGAGTTTATCCTCGGCGCCGCCCGCGCCCATGGCCGTATTCAGATACTGAACGAGGCGTCCTCGGTCGAGTCAACCGGCCACGGTTCGCCGCTGCCGCAGCTGGTGCACGGCGGCCCCGGCCGCGCCGGCGGCGGCGAAGAGCTCGGCGGACTGCGTTCGGTGAAACACTATATGCAGCGCACCGCCGTCCAGGGTAGCCCGACGATGCTGGCGACCATTGGCCAGCAGTGGGTGCGCGGCGCCCAGGTGAGCGAAGACCGCATTCATCCGTTCCGCAAATATTTCGAAGAGATCCAGCCCGGCGACAGTTTGCTGACCCCGCGGCGGACCCTGACCGAAGCGGATATCGTTAACTTCGCCAGTCTGAGCGGCGACCATTTCTACGCCCACATGGACAAAATCGCCGCCGCCGACTCGATTTTCGGCGAGCGCGTGGTCCACGGTTATTTCCTGATCTCCGCGGCGGCCGGTCTGTTCGTCGATGCCGGCGTCGGGCCGGTTATCGCCAACTACGGCATGGAAAACCTGCGCTTTATTGAACCGGTCAAGCCGGGAGACACCATCCAGGTGCGTCTGACCTGTAAGCGGAAAACCGTTAAACGTCAGCGTAGCGCCGAGGAGAAAGCTACCGGCGTGGTGGAATGGGCGGTGGAGATTTTCAACCAGCACCAGCAGGCGGTGGCGCTGTATTCCATTCTGACCCTGGTGGCGCGCCAGCAGGGGGATTTCCCGGCGTAATGGCGGAAAATTGACCGCTGGCGCTCTGTTGGCCGTTTCTTGAGCCATTGAGACTGCAAGCGGTTTGCAACGGTTTCGCCGCGGGAAGTCCTTTATGTTATCTGCGGCTTCAGCGTAGTTTGCGCGGGCCTACTGGCAGTCAGACCCGGACAGGTAGGCCGGGTAAGGCGCAGC